>JAZDIE010000357.1:0-4295 GCA_043805295.1 Pseudomonadota bacterium | reverse complement strand
GCCATGCAAGCGTTGAATTTGCCATAGAAGGTATGAAGTTGGGCGCGTTTGACTATATGCTAAAACCGATCGACATTGATGATCTGGTATATAAACTGCAAGACGCACACAAGAAAAAACAAATACAGGAAGATAAAATTTTACGTATAAAAGAAAAGGGGGTGAGGGTAAAAGAGGAAGATAAAACTAAAAGTTAATTGAGCGAATTAAGTAATCAGGAAGCGCAATTCAAGAACTATCTTTAAAAAAAGGAGTGATTTAAAAATGAAGTTCTTTAGAGAGTTGGGTCATTTCATGATGGCAGGCGCGAGGGCCCACGCCCAGTGGGAACTTGATGTCTCACGCAGGATACTTACAGACAAAAAAAGGCTCGCTATTTTGGGCCTTCTTATGGTTCCTGCAATCATCGGTGGGATTGCCTTTGCAGACCAAATCAGCGACACCCTCCCTCATATGCTGGGCGACAAAAACGCCTATACCCCCGCATTCTTCTCATTGGGCATTTTTATCTCGTCTATTCTTATCGGGCTTTGCGCTGGTCTTATCACAGGTTGTATAGGCGCTGGCGGCGGCTTTATTATAGCCCCTGCCCTGATGAGCGCAGGGATCAAAGGCATCCTGGCTGTGGGGACAGACCTTTTCCACATCTTTGCCAAGGCCATTATGGGGACTGTCATACACCGCAAACTGGGAAATGTCTCTGTTCCCCTGGCAGTAGTATTTCTTTTAGGATCTATTGTAGGAGCTACAACCGGAGGTATTATAAATAGAGCGTTGTACGAAATCAACCCTGTTTTGAGCGACGCGTTTATCACTACTATCTATGTGCTGATGTTGGGGAGCCTGGGTATCTATTCCATGGCCGACTTTCTGAAAGCCAGAAAATCAAAAGACTCTGGTTCCGCGCATGGCTCAAAATCAGAAGGAGCCGAGCTTGGAGGCCTGCCGAAAAAACTCCAGTCAATGAAAATTCCGCCCATGATAAGCTTTGATGAAGGCGTTACCCCTGGTGGACGCCAGATATCCTGGGTATTTCTTGTATTGAGCGGAGCGCTTGTAGGCCTTGCCGCGGCAATCATGGGTGTCGGCGGCGGCTTTCTGACATTCCCTATCTTTGTATATGTGCTAGGCGTTTCTTCAATGACTACGGTCGGAACAGACATTTTACAAATCGTATTCACTGCAGGGTATAGCTCAATAAGTCAATACGCAATCTATGGGTTTATCTTTTACACGCTTGCAATGGGAATGCTCCTTGGCTCATTAACAGGCATCCAGATCGGCGCGCTTGTCACAAAAGTTGTAAAGGGGATTACAATTCGAGGATTTTATGCAATGGCAGTGCTGGCAGGTTTTATAAACCGGGTATTTACTCTTCCCGGAAAACTTTCCTCTATGGAATTGATCCATTTGTCAAAAGGCACTATTTCAGTGCTTGATACAATTGGCGTATGGGCCTTTTTTATTGTTATTAGCGGGTTTGGTATCTGGGTGATCTGGACATTTATCATGAATATCAAGGTGCTGAAAGGAGAGGAGGCATTAACATGATTGCACATAAAAAAGATTTTTATAAAGGAGCAGGTTTGTTTGCAGGATTTGTCGCAATCTTTGCAGTTATATTAACGCCTATCTTTGACGGAATGAATGGCCTGGACTACCTTGATTCATTGTATAATTCCATATCAAAGGGATCAGCGTATTACATCCCATCGCTTAAGGAAAAAGAGGTGAAAAAGCTTGAAGGAAAAAATGTGTCGGTTACCCTGGAACTGCAAAGCCCTCAACAGGCTCAGGAGACAATGGCGCTTTTTATGAAAGGCAACGCCCTGGTCAATGTGTCTGATGCATCGCTCAAAGTAAGCGGCGATTTAGGCGCAATAACAGCCAATTGCCTTGAGGACTCGGACAAGATGTTTAAAAACGATGGGGAGTATTTTACAGCCAAGTATGGTTATGATGCAAAAAAGGTTCTTTACAACTGGTGGGTTGCGCTGAAAAAAATGGACAAAGAACTAAAAAAACAAGAGCTTTTTTCTGAAGCAAAGCTCCTTGGTTCTGTGCAAAAAAGGGCTGTGGAATGCTCGTATAACTACTACCAGATCAAACCTGACAAGATATCTGACAGAATGGGGATCGTTCTTTTCTCGCTTGTATTCTATGTGATCTACACTGTCTGGTATGGATTTGCAGTACTTTACATGTGTGAGGGGTGGGGGCTAAAGCTGGGGCACTAAAACTCGCTTCAAAGTTAAGACCATGCGAAATGTTAGAAAGGCTAAAGGCGGAATATTTCCCCCTTTAGCCTTTCTTGTTAGTGCCTGAACGAAAACTTTTCAATTTGGTTCGAGGTCAAGAAAGATTAGTCGTCGTCCGACTTGATCGGACGATCCAGAAAAATGGCCAGAAAAATAAATTGATACCTGGTTTGCCCGATCAAGTCGGGCAATGACTACTTGGTATTTGATTGAGTATTTTGAGGATTAAAATTCGAGCCTGATGTAGAGAATGAACCAAATTGAAAGTTTTCGTTCAGGCACTAATTAAAAGATAGCATTGTCCGGTTAGGTTTTTGCTTGTGGGCTATTTTTCTTTGGTTTTTGATATCGTAGGGGTTCAAAATTTTGAACCCCTACCCCAACAACGGCAAAATCAATATCAAAAAATAATTCCATGTTATATTAGCGCTATTGTTAGCGGATTCAAATATTCAACAACATATGCTGCAAAAACCTAACCGGACAATGCTGATTAAAAGATAAAAATATGGCAAGTCTCAAGGATTTATTAAAAAAGTTCTTTTGCAAAAAAGAGAATGCGGATCCTATTGATGATGTTGAAACGCTTAGATCAGCGTTTCAGGAAAGGTATCATAATTTCAAGTTATTATTGAGTTCAAACAGTAAAGTCCTTGGTATTATGGCAGGGATGGAACAGGCTTTGGAGGGTATACATCCGTTTGGAATGGCCTTTGTGAGGAGTAGTTGCACCTCTATCTCAGTCAATGTGTTCCGGATGGTGAAAAAACTTGATCTTCTTGCCCCAGAAAAATACCAAGATCTCTTTGATGCGTTCAACAAAATCCAGCAAAAACTTGACCCTATATTGCAACAAAAAAAAGAGCTTGCAGATAAGAGACTCGCGATTGGATTGAATTCCATAGACAAGGAGATGGCCGACCTTGCAGGAAGCAAAATGGCAAATCTTGGCGAGGTCAAAAACAAGGGAAAAGCGCAGGTTCCAGAGGGTTTTGTAATAACAGCTTACGCATACCATCGCTTTATAGAGCAGAACGACCTGCAAACAGAGATTGATCGCAAGTTCCAGGCAACGGATCTCGAAGATATAGAATCCTTGTACTCGTTAAGCGCTGAAATCCAGCAAATTATCATACGCGCCAAAATTCCGGATGACCTCAAGGTGTCCATATTTGAACTATGGAAGGAATTAGAGGAAAAAGCAGGGAAAGATATAACAGTAGCGTTAAGAAGTAGCGCGCTTGGCGAGGATGAAGCCGGCAACTCATTTGCCGGTCAGTACCGTTCAGTATTGAATGTGGATTTTGATGATATATTCAACGCATACAAAGAGGTGATCGCAAGCAAATATAGTCTTCCGGCCATTACTTACCGACTCAATAAAGGATTCAGAGACGAAGACATCTCAATGTGTGTAGGATGTATGGTCATGGTGGATGCCAAGGCAGGAGGGGTGACCTACTCTCGTAATCCTGTTGATGCAAGCGATGATTCAATCCATATCAACTCTGCATTGGGACTTCCCAAATTTGTTGTTGACGGAAGAGGAAGCTGCGATCATTTTGTTGTTTCGCGTAATGATCGCAGGGTCATCCTGGAAAAGATCGCTGATAAAGAAAAAAAGTTTGTATGCTATCCCAAAAAAGGTGTTTGCCGCCTCGATTTGGCAGGCAAGGAACGGGGTCAACCCTCATTGGAGCCGAATCACATAGCAATGCTTGCCGATATTGCAATAGAATTAGAAGACTATTATGGAACGTCTCAGGATATTGAATGGGCTATTAATAAAGAAGACGCATTGTATATACTCCAATGTCGCGCGCTGCAGCAAAGAGAACCGGAATCTCTTTCGATTGGAGAAGACATTGTAGCGACTCAAGACAAAACGATTCTATTGCAGGGTGGGGTCACTGCAAGCCCTGGAACCGCGTACGGCGCAACATATAAGGTTGATCAGGGAATTGACATCCTTCAGTTTTCCAAAGGATCAATTTTAGTTGCAAGGCAGGCGCTCCCCAGATGGGCGCCTCTTCTGAG
>JAZDIE010000356.1:0-2722 GCA_043805295.1 Pseudomonadota bacterium | reverse complement strand
TTAGACGCACCTGCCGCAAGTGCATTGAGGTCAGTGGTCATATTATCAACTAATGTTATGTCATTTGTGTAGCCAATATCACCTGCTGCCATTATACATCACCTTCCTTGCCCCAGAATGCCAGGGTTATTTGTTTTTCCGTTATCTCTTGCGCCTTAACTGCGGTATAAGCCGCCAAAACTTGATTAAGCCGTTGAGCATCATTTAAGGAAACGCTGGAGAACCTCACTGTGAATGGCTTCTCCCCTATCTGTCCAGCCTGCATGGCGGTCAACTCTGCGGGTGTAATATTCGGCAAGACGCTTTTTATATTCGTTGCCCCGCCTAGAGAATCCCTCCATGCTATTTGGTATGAAATACCGACAACATTAAGTGTTGCTGGGATAGGAATATGGAAGACACAATCTACCGTATTTTGCTCTTTATCCTGTCGTAATATGTGATAGTTTGGCATCTACGCCTCCAGATAGTATTGTATGAGCCCGAATCGCTGTCCCAGTAATGTCATGGTTCCTTATAGTACATCGCCCAACCTGACACTTGCACATTCGCAGATGAGTTAATGACAAAAGCCTCACCTACACCGGTTTGGAAGACAATATCCGCGCCTGTGCCTATCGCACCTTTTGGTTCAGAAGTCCCGGCAAAGTCCATAGGCCCCGAAGAAAAGGCCCCTGCCTTGAAGGTCAGGTTTGTTTCCCCGGCCACCGTGAAGAACATGAACACTACCTTAATCTTGTTCGAGGCATCGAGGGCGACAATTTCATGGTCCCCGGAAGTGGCGAAGTTTATGGCTGCCTTATCGTAGGTGCGAGTTGAGCCGGTGGCCTGTACCGGAATTTTACCACCGGTTATAGTAAGATCGGATTCCTGTACCGGGTCATGTAATACTACTCGTAAAATATCGGGCATTTTCTAGCCCTCCAGTTCTTTCAATTTCAGATCAAGTTTCCTTTTGGCCTTAACATAGACCTTCCAATTGGTTTCTAAATCGGCTTCTCTCTTCAATATCTCGTCCCATTTAGGCGCCATATCCAGCCTATCCTGTATCACCTTCTGTTCCCTCAAGTCAAGCTCCGATTTGAGGTTAGAAAGACCCGCTTCCTGCACCAGAACCAGGCCCTCCCGTTCGGCAATTGCCTTTTCTCTATCTGTCAGGACATCTTTTCGCACGTTCAACTTGTCGTATTCCAACTTTAACGCGGCTTCCTGTTCAGCATTAAACTTCTGTTCTCTTGCCCTTGACTCATTAAACAAGGCAACCTGCAAGGCCAGTGCCTTCTCTTTCTCGATTACAGCCCGTTCCTGTTGTTCTAAACTCTTAACCTTAACCTCAACCGCTTGTTCTTTATCCTTTAATCCTTGATACATTATAACCACGTCATGGGCGCAGGTGCTCCGGCGGTCGTTTAATTCCTTTAGTTTCGCTTCGGTCTGGGCGGATACCTTAGTAAGATATTCATCGGCGGCCTTCTTTTGGGATTCCAAGGTAGCCATCACTTCCGGTATGGCATCCTTTTGAGTATTAAGCTCCGAGGTTACCTTTGCCAGTTCAGCATGGGCCTCATCTATCAATTCTTCAAGGCGTTCCTGTTCGGGCACATACTGGGTTTGAAGCTCCTTAAGCTTAGTAACAAGGCTTTTCTTCGCTTTCTGTAGCCGCTCGATCTCTTCCGGCATTTTGAGTATGTTGCGCTTGGCTTCTAATTCAGCCACCTCTTGATGCAAGGCATCAGAAGTAACCATTGTAGATATATGAGGCATCTTCTTATCTCCTTATCCTAAGACTGGTCTCACCATGAAGGTTATTTTAATCTCTCCTGTAGCTCCGGCCAATTTAGCTACCGCACTGCGATTGCAAAGACTGGCATATATTGTCTTTATATCTTCGCATCTATAGGGGATTTTTAACCCGGTCAACGCCGAATAATATTGATTCGCTCCATTTATTTGTTTTTCAGCAGTTATAGGCATAAGGACATGCTCTATAAAGCTATCCGTATTTAGATTGGTACTATCATAACCCCCCGATTTCCAGAAAAATACATCCCATTCCAAAGGTTGTAGGGACTGTATCGCTATCCCTATTATGAGAAGCTCATTATATACCCGGTGAAAATCAGGGATAGGAATAGCTTCATTTTCTTTGGCATTTTGTATAATCTCCCCGGTAAAATGCAAATCCTTGTTTGTATCGATATATTGTACTGATAATTCATTTGCCATGATGTTCTCCTTTAATCTTTTTTCCGTTCCTTTTCTATTTTTACTGCTGTAGCAACCAATTTTGTAGCCAAGGCTATTGCCTGTGGAGAATTAGCGGGTAATTTTAATCCACGAGTGAACCATTGTGCGGTTATTGGATTTGTAAGCATCCTACTAAGTACATAAGGCCCGATAATAAAAGTACCTGCCGAAGCAGGATCAAGTTGTCCCCTGATTACTTGTACAAAAGCTCCGGCTTGTGATAATTTTACCAATACCCCAAATTGTCCCCCGGTAGGTTTTTGAATAGTTGTTCCAATTTTTGCGATTAGATTAACTCTGCGTAATTCCGTATCTGTGAATATCTCTTTAAGGGCTGCTTCACCCATAGTATTTAAACGCTTTTCTACACCCTTACCTAAGACAACACCTTCTTCTTTAGTTGATTGGGTAATCACCTTCTCTAAATAAGTCGCTCTTAATGATTCCCATGTCTCTTTATCAACTGCTTTTTTCA
>JAZDIE010000355.1:0-2096 GCA_043805295.1 Pseudomonadota bacterium | reverse complement strand
AAGTCTATCATGATGTGAAAGATCTATCAGCCAAAGAGTATATTGAGAGAATCAAAGAGGATGCAACAAAAATTCTTACAGAGGGTCAGCTTGAATTAAAGACAATCTCTTTAAAAGAAAAACAGCAGAAAGTAGCTTGAGTAATAGCTCAATATTTAGGGGCAATACCCCATGGATTCCCGCCTCCGCGGGAATGACGAGATATAATAACTGCCTGTTATTCCCGCGAAAGCGGGGATCTAATAGACCAGTTTCCATTGCTATCAAAAGGAGCCTGTCCCTATTTAGAGTCTGTTTATAAATGTTGATTATTCACTTCCCCTTACGAGGGGAACACACCCCTGCACCCCTCTCAAGAGGGGATTTATCAACCCTCTCCCCTAGTGGGAGAGGGCGGGGAAAAGGGGGGTTTTATAGTTTATAAACAGACACTATTTATTGAGCTGATACTAGCTTGAAAACATTGCCCACAACTTCCGCTAACACGTTGCAAAAGACTAACGTCCAAACCCTTCGGGCTTCTTTTGCAACGGAAACGTTATTTGAAATGGCGGTGGGGAAAATAAGTTAGGAGTCATTGACAATGAAACCGATACGGATAGTGGTAATGCAAGTAATATGGATGTTGCTAATCTTCGCTTGTTGCGAGGCTGAAGCGGCAGATAAAAGGGAATGGGTAAAGCTGACCGGTTGCCAGTATGTGGCGCAGGATTACAACGATGGTGACAGTTTTCATGTCAAGTGCGGCGCCGACGAGTATATTTTCCGGCTATATTTTGTTGATGCGCCTGAGACTAATTTGCGCTATGCGGAGCGCACACGTGAGCAGAGCGAGCACTTCGGAGTAACATTGGACGAGACCATGAAGGCTGGAGTGAAGGCTAAAGAGGCTGTACGCGATATTTTGCAAAAACCTTTTGTTGTGTGGACGCGTTGGGTTACGGCGTCAGGACGCAGCAAAAAGCTGCGATACTATGGATTTATCGAGATTGATGCGAAGGGGCTTGCGGAGATTCTGGTCAGCATGGGATTGGCACGAACAAAGGGCGTAAAGGCAAAATTGCCGTCTGGTGAAAAATCGAAGGTGTATATGGAGCGCCTTCAGGCACTGGAGAGCGACGCACAGCAACGGGGCATTGGAATTTGGGCAGGTTCTAAAAAATAGAAAAGGGACTTCGCCGCCACATTCAAATAACAACAGGCTTTGTGACGCTCCGATTTCTTTGAAATTTATGGCGGAGGTCGCTCCATGTGCCTGTTCCATTATTGAGATTAAGCTTGACCTTAGCAGGCACACGGCGCAAACCCACAACGTTAGCCGCTCACTGCGGTCAGGGGGAAGGAGACAAACGAACATATGTCCTACATTTATTGTGTTTTTTGTGGCGCCACTCCAGGTGCTCCTACGAAATGCCCTATGGGTCAGGGCGGTAGTCACGCATTTAAAGAAAGCCGTACTCCTGTATATTGTAGTTTTTGCGGAGCCATTCCTGGTTCAGCAACAAAATGTCCTGTTGGCAAAGGTGGCTGCCATGCCTTCACTGAAAGCAAAAAATCAAAATCATAGGTCAATTTTGGTATCAATACCTAAAAGATATTTAAAGAAAATACATTATTTTTATACAAGAAAATTCAGCTTTGTGGGATTATATTGGGATTATATAAAGTAGGAAGTTAAAAATATCTATAACAGCAGACAACATACTATAATATTTAGAGAAAGAAAAGGATATATTGATTGAGCAAAATAGGACAAATTCAGGCTTTTGTTCGAAATGGTTTATATTATCTAACAGAACATGCTGATGATGAGGCGAGTGCTGATGGGTTTGATATATATGATGTTGAATATGGTATTTTGAATGGCAAGATTCGTAGAACTTGGCCACGAGAAGGTAAATATGAGATAGTTGGTGTTTCGTTGGATAAGCGGCCTATTGGTATAGTATGTCGTATAACAGGAACTGGGAAAGTCCGTGTAATAACTGTTTATGAAGATAAGCCTAAAGGAAGTGAAAGGAGGAATTAAAATGGGATTTTGGGAAGGGGAGCAATGCGAATATTGCAATGGTCCAATTGTTGAAAAAATAATTGAC
>JAZDIE010000354.1:0-2466 GCA_043805295.1 Pseudomonadota bacterium | reverse complement strand
GGATGAATTATAAAAAAGCGAGAATAATAAGATTGTTTTTGAAGTTTATCAGGGCGCTAACTTTATTATTATGTCCACCTGGTACTTTTGCACATATTCGCCTCATAAACACTCTCTTTTCTATTTCTTCAGTATCATTTTAACAGCTTGCTCAAGAGCAGGGTTAAAACGCTCCGGTGCTTTAAGCATCAAAAAATGATCCAGTCCGTCCAACTCGATTAGTTCAAAGTCCTTTATATGCCGTCTGTTCGCTTCGACATCTGTTGGACAAAGGTCGGCGTTCACAGCTACAACAGGAAGATCCAATTCATCAAACAACTTAGCCACATCACCTGTCAGATACCCGCCTAATGACCCGTTTATTGCGCTTAGCGCAACCCTGGGATCAGCCAAAGACATATCAGAGATCACCCATTCATTGACCGGCGAGTTATCAGAACGCAACATCCCTGTAACGAAACCTCTTACACCCTTCTTGAAATCTTCTTTGAATGACGTAGTCATCTCTTTGAACTGTTCTTCCCCCAGGGGATACTCCACGTTCTGAAGGTCATCAACCGCTATCAATCCGATAACCTTCTCTGGCATCAAGCGGGCCGCATTTGCGATCACAAGGGCACCCATGGAATGACCTATCAAGACCACCTTCTCTGCCCGGATACTCTCGACAACAGCCTTCACATCCTGACCAAAAGCTTCCATGGTGTAATTCTCACGTTCACTCCCAGAACGACCATGCCCAGCCAGATCGATCAGAACCAGGTGATACTTCTCCTTGAAATACTCGACCTGCCCTTTCCAGTAGCTCGCATCACAACTCCATCCGTGAACGAACACAAGTACCGGACCCTCTTGCCCATACTCGTAATAACTGATCGCCGTGCCCTCAGCAGAGGTCGCTATTTTGACCGTCTCAACGTTCTGTTGAAGACCGGCCTGCGCAAGGACAGGCGAAAGCCAAAGCCCACCCATCAAAAACATTATAAAAAGTGATAACCTAAAGATTCTGCGTTGTTCCATGTTCTCTCCATCGTTTGTAAAGGCTAATCATGAACCGCCCTTTAAGAATAATAAAACAGGGGACACTTGCAGCCCTATTTCCAAAATTTTCATTCCCTCATGATACACCAACAAAAAAGGCGCTGCAACTATATATTAATAGTTACAACGCCTTATGATGCAAATGGCTCCCCCTCTAGGACTCGAACCTAGGACCTGGAGATTAACAGTCTCTCGCTCTACCAACTGAGCTAAGGGGGAATTGTGGTGGCATTTTAACACTAAATAATCTGGTTTTCAAGCGCTTGTATCTCGGTATCAAGCTCTAAAATTTGCCTTTCGATCTCTTTCATCCGCCGGCCGTACTCCTTAGCCGTCTCTTCGTCACGATAAAAATGCGGGCTGGATAAAGCACGCGCCTTAGCATAACTTTCCATCTGCAAAGTTTCTTTATTTTTAATAAGCTTATTAATCTTATCCCGGATAACTGAATTTTTGGATTTACGCAATTTCTCTTGGCTCTTACGCAAGCGATCTTCTTCTTTAGCTTTTTCTTTTACCTCGTCAACTTGTTTACGCATTTGAGGTTTTGGCTTATGCACTGCTACTGCATCCGTCAAAGTATCGCGCTTCTCAAGATAATAATCAAATGCCCCGGGAAATTTTCTAATCCTGCCGCCTTTAACTTCAAATACATTATTGGCTACCGATCTTACAAAATAAATATCATGGCTGATAAAAACAATTGTACCCTCATAATTTTTAAGCGCGCGCACCAAAGCATCAACCGCATCCACATCAAGATGCGTAGTCGGTTCATCCAAAAGCAGGCAATTCGGCGGATTAATCAAAAGCTTGGCTAAAATAAGCCGGCTCTTCTCTCCACCGGAAAGCACCTTAACTTTTTTCTCCGCATCATCACCGGTAAACAAAAATGCGCCCAGGATAGTCCTAACCGCTTCTTCCGCCATATAACCCGGCGCAGCGCTATAAGCTTCCTGCAAAACAGTATTTTCGGTATTCAAAACGTCGGTACGCGTCTGTGAAAAATAACCGATGTCCACATTGTGGCCCACTACCCTGTTCCCGCGATCTATTCCTACAATTCCTGCCAGTATTTTTAACAACGTAGATTTACCCGCGCCGTTTTCTCCGGCTAAGACTGCCTTCTCGCCTTGAGTTATTTCAAAATCTAAATCCTCATAAACCTGAATATCCCCATAAGCTTTACAGATCCCTTCCAAGTTTATTACCCGGTGGCCGCAGCGGCGAGTTTGGGGAAAAGTAAAATTACCAATGCTCTGGCGCGAGTCAGACATTGGAATGATCTTGGCCTCTTCCAGCTTTTCTAAAACCCGGCGCTTAGCCCGCACAGAAGCTGCTTTATTCGGCTGAGCATGAAACCTGGAGACAAATTTTTCTAACTGCTGAATTTTTTTATCCTGCTCCTTAGATTGTTTAACTAAA
>JAZDIE010000353.1:0-3579 GCA_043805295.1 Pseudomonadota bacterium | reverse complement strand
GAATTTATATTATTTACCCACTCAGTTTGAGAAAGAGCCAAAAATAATAAATATAAATTCAACTGAGCAATTATTTGTTTATGTCGTATTAGCTGGTCTTGTGGCGGCAATAATATGGGATCTTATAACTTGGTGGTGGGGGCTACCTACAAGTTCTTCACATGCTTTGATTGGAGGCTTTATCGGCGCAGGAATTGCGTTCAAAGGAGTTGATGTCGTTCGATGGGTAAAGGTTTGGGATACTGTGCTCTTTATTCCATTAGCTCCAACAATAGGTTTTATATTAGGTTTTCTTCTTATGATTGTCGTCTATTGGATATTCCGAAGATGGGCCCCAAGGGCAGTTGACAAGTTTTTTCGGAAAGGACAACTTATATCTGCTGCCCTGTATTCCGTGGGACATGGAGGAAATGATGCTCAGAAGACAATGGGCATTATTGTGGCATTACTTGTAGCAGCAGGTATGTTCGATACGAATGTACAAGTTTCTCTGTTTCATATGAATACAGCATGGATAATAGTTTCCTGTCATATTGCGATGGCAATCGGGACAGCCTTTGGTGGGTGGCGCATCGTAAAGACCATGGGCATGCGAATCACAAAATTGCAGCCTGTTGGAGGCTTTTGTGCAGAAACTGCAGGAGCTTTTACCCTTTTTATGGCAACATATCTTGGTATACCCGTTTCGACCACACATACGATTACCGGCGCAATTATAGGAGTCGGTTCTACAAAACGCTTTTCTACCATACGCTGGGGAGTTGCCGGACGCATCGTATGGGCATGGATATTTACAATTCCGGTTTCTGCCATAATAGGCGCTATATCTTTCTTTATTCTGAGTAGCATCAGTTCCTTGAGATAAATTAAATCAAGTACTTTATAGGTGCCTGATATCCTGCATCACCCTGTTATTATTAAAATTGTAAGAGTTGTAGACGAAGGGGTTGGCGGGACGGTCGTAGACCTATTCCGACGTCCCCTCCTGCTCGATGCGCCCCTCGTTCATGACGACCCCATGGCCGGCATCGCAAACAGGTGGTGCACCACCGCGTCGCGCGTTTGCAGGGAAGCTCACCGCTATGTGCGTTTTGTTTCTACTCAAGCGTAATGATTTTCTTCAGCAGGGCTATATTTTCCGTTGGCTGTTTTGCCGCATCTACGACCATTTTGCGGACATCTTCGCCGAAAGCGGGATCAATATCCAGAAGTATTTTTTTCCCATCTTTTATGAGTTGGGGATCAGACACTGCTTTCCGATAGGCGTCTCTCAAAACATGAAGCCTTCCGGACGGTACATTAGGTGGTGCAGCAGTAAGTCGCGCCAGATCCCCGGTAGTGGCAATTACGGCCATAAGCTTCTTTCCCTGTGGGGATAGTTTCAGGTCCGCGACCGAAGGAACATCATTAAGGTCCGTATACTTTTTGCCGCCTATCTGCAGAAGTACCCGACATTCCTGGCTTGTATGAAATTCAACAAACCCACATAGGAACCTACCTGCCCAACCACTTCACCCCGCATCATGGCCATCTCCGCCTCTCGGCCGGCGTAGCCCGGTATAGCTTTAATATTAGCGCCGGTAGCAACGGCAGTGATCAGGACTTCATGATGCAACGCGCTGCCCACACCGGCGCTGGCAAGTTTGAGAGGTTCCTTGCTATCAATTAAATCCCTTGATAGATTTATAGGGCGATTTTATCGAAACAATAAAAACCCGCGGCTCTGCATTTGCCTTGCCTATCCAGTTGTATTTGCCAAGATCAAATCTTATTCCAGTCTGTCCGACAATCTGGGAATAGATCAGGCCTGTGTTGAAAGTGCCGATCGTCAGGCCATCCGACTTTGCAAGATATGTCTCGTTTGCGCCGATAATATGACCGGCGCCGGGAAGATTCTTGACGATTATTGTGGAACCGGGCAGGTACTTCTGCATATATTTTCCGATTAGGCGGGCATAAGCGTCGTAAGCTCCGCCCGGTTTTGTGGCCACTATGTAGCTGACGACCTTCCCTTTAACTCAGCGAGCTTGCGGTATATTTCTTGAGTCGTCATATGCTGCCTTCTGAAGCGGCGCGTAAGGCACGCGCCGTCAAAGCTCCCTTTCTCCTCATGCACACCAACTCCGCTGCAATGGTGAGGGCGATTTCTTCCGGCGATTCGGCGCCGATAGGAAGGCCGATGGGGGTAAATACTTCATTCAGCCGACCGGTGGGGATCCCTTTTTTGCCCAACACCTCAAGGACGAAGCGCACCCGGCGACGACTGCCGATAAGGCCGACATAGGCGGCGCCTTGCGGCAATAACTCTTGCAGGCATTCTGCATCATGTATATCGAGAAAACCGTGGATGCCTTCGGCAATTTTTACGGTGCGTTTTTTCTTATCCGCCAATGTTTGCCTGGCCAAGGTCTGCAGGGCCCTGTCCAGATGGGCCGGTCCCACGCTTCCCTCCATTGTCCCATCGGCGAGCACGATTGCTTTCCTGCCTACCGGCGCCTCCGGATTATCGGAAACAATTATAGTTGCCAGACAGAAGTTCTCTCTTTGTGCGATCAGGTCATTTATACGGTCGATTTCGTTCATCTGAATATCATTCACTTCAATTATTTCGCAACAAATCTCTTTGCCGTGGTCAGTGCCAAGTGTTCTATTAGAACCTGTTCGTCTATTTGTCAAGACTGCGAAAAAAAATCCCACCTATCCCTGCGAGACATCTTTTTCTGCGAATTTATTTCGCACTCCATTCATTTGGTGGCAAGGTAGTTGATCCGGTAGGAAATATATTGTTTATATATTACAATGTGTTGCGATAAAATACGGGGCAATATGTTCCGTTGGTATATCCCTTGCTGTACGACAGGAACAACAAAAAAGGGAGGAAACTATTATGAAAAAGTTTTTGGCAGTATTGTTTATTTCGGTCTTTGGTCTTTTAATGTTACCATCTTCTTCACTTGCACAGCATGGACATGGAGGGGGTGGTGGCCAACAGCAGCCGGCGATGAAGATGGACAACAGGGATGTTTTTGCCGACGGGGTGCAGATAACTTTCATGGTTATGCGCAACGAGATGCATAAGGGTATGCTCGAGAAGATGAAGATGAAAGATGATCTGGAGGCAGGAACCACCCACGACATTATGGTGCTAATACGAGATGAGAAGACCGGCAAGGAGCTCGCCGATGCCCAGGTTACTCTGAAGGTCATTGGTCCGGACGAGAAAGAGCAGGTTAAATCAGCTAATTATAAAATCTATCGTCGACAGAAACCATAGAGAATTTTCCAGGGGAATATGTAATTATTCTTCTGAAGAGCTTAAAAGTATCAAAGGTTGTAAAGGCAAAGAAGAGGTTGTCCACAGGGACAATCTAGTTATTACCGTTAAGGAATAAAATGGAACTTAAGAAAAAGATTATAACGATGGCAAAAAATGCCCAAGAGGCATCAAGAGAGCTGGCTTTAGTTTCAACCAAGCTAAAAAATAAGACTTTAGTCTCGATGGCTAAGTCACTGAAGGCAAATAAAAGTTTCATTCTATCGCAAAATAAAAAAGATATAGTCAATGCCGAGAAAAAAGGA
>JAZDIE010000352.1:0-2144 GCA_043805295.1 Pseudomonadota bacterium | reverse complement strand
ATCCACTTTAATGGGCATGATCGCGCGAAATGCGGAGGCGGATGTGAACGTAATCGCGCTGGTTGGAGAGCGGGGCAGGGAAGTCCGTGATTTTATTGAAGAATCTTTAGGGGAAGAGGGGTTGCGCAAGTCCGTTGTCATTGTAGCCACCTCTGACCAGCCACCCTTGATCCGCCTAAAAGCCGCATTTGTTGCTACGGCCATTGCGGAGTATTTCCGCGACCAGGGGAAAAAAGTTATTTTGATGATGGACTCGGTCACCCGGTTTGCCATGGCGCAGAGAGAGATCGGTTTAGCCGCTGGCGAGCCGCCGACCACCAAAGGCTATACGCCCTCGGTATTTGCCTTGCTTCCCCGCTTGATGGAACGTTCCGGCACTTCCGAGATCGGCAGCATCACGGCCTTTTATACTATTCTGGTCGAAGGAGACGACTTTAACGAGCCGATTGCCGACCATTCCCGCTCGATCCTTGACGGCCACATTATTTTGTCCAGAGAGCTGGCGGCGCGCAACCATTATCCGGCGATTGATGTCCCGCACAGCGTTTCCCGTTTGATGGTGAACCTGGTCTCTGATGAGCATCGGGAAGCCGCCGGTAAATTGCGCGAGGTTTTGGCGCGCTACACCGAAGCGGAAGATCTGATCAACATTGGCGCCTACGTAAAAGGCAGCAACCCCAAAATTGATTATGCTCTGTCCAAGATCGACCAGGTCAATGAATTATTAAAACAGGGGACCTTTGAAAAAATTGATTACGAAGAAACAGTCGACAGGTTGATCGGGATTTTTGCATGAAAGGCATAAACTATGGCAAAACCTAAACCGGGTAAAAAATTCAATTATGATCTGGAAACGGTCCTGAAAGTCAGGGGCATCCGTGAAAAGAAAGAGCAGGAAAAATTTGCCGAAAAAAAACGCGAATATAATACGGAAAAACAGAAGGAAGAGGCCATTACGGAAGAAAAGAAGGGTAAAGAAGAGGAGCTCCGCGGGGTTTTTAAGCGCGGCCCTATATCAGACTTTGAGAAGGTTTTGAGAAGAAGGTCGCATCTGGATGTGTTAAAAGATGACCTGGACAAACAGGTGGAAAAAGTGATCGAAGCCAGCAAACTGCTGGAAGAACAGCGGGCGCGGCTGGTAGAATCCATGAAAGATAAAAAGATCATGGAGAAGCATAAAGAGAAGAAATTCGATGAATATAATAAAATTATGCAGGATATGGAAGTTAAGTTCCTGGACGAGATCGCCACGGAGCGCTTCAGACACGAAAAAGAGGGTTAGGCTTATTAAGATAGGTAGCTATTAATTTCAGCAGCGCTTAAAGAATGTTCTCCATAAATAGACTTGAAAGTATCCGCTATCTGATTAACAAGCAAGTCCCTAAGCCCTAAACTCGTAAAACTTTCGCGAGGATAACTAAAACCAAAGGTAGGATAGAAAAAATTAATAAAACGACAAATTACTCGTTCAAGTGTCCCCGGATTGCCATCCATTCTCTGATAATCCTCATAAATTCTTTGCCCTAATAACATGTTATGGATTCCAACGCACTTTATTTGATGATGACGGTTAGCTAAAATATCACCCGCATGAAAAGATGGAAATATAAGCAGTGGCTTTTCTTCAGCTCTTGATCTTAAATAAACTGAAATCATAAGTTGAATTGTCCGCGTTAAGATTGCTTCTGGACCGGATAAGTCAACAGGATCGAATAGATAATTATTCGGATTGGTTGCCAAATAATTATAGGCAAAAGCAACTTTATCTCGTGTGTAAAATGGAGAACAAGGATTGATTTCTAAATATCCATCGGGTGCAAACGGTTGAGAATACACATATATGCCTTCTGATGGTTCTGCGAAGGCTAGTGGAGATAGGACTGGTCCTTCTTCTCCCGCATATCTGGCCGCTGCCAGTAGCCAGTTATATTCGTCTTGAGTAAAATTTACACCATTAGAAGCTAATAGGTGCTTTAGCGGGTACTGGTCCCAGCAAAGGAAATCGCTTGGGAAAGAACCTTTTACAATGCATTGAGTCTTGGAGTTCTCTACTTTGACTAAACATACTGCCTGTGCGGGACCATGCTGGATAACGCCTACTTCTATCACGACTTCGCCTTGTGGCTCAAATCTAAGCGCTGTAA
>JAZDIE010000351.1:0-2775 GCA_043805295.1 Pseudomonadota bacterium | reverse complement strand
GCTTAAATCTTTTCCAATCTCTTTCTAATTCCCCTCTAACAAGAGGGGTGGCTGCGAAGCAGACGGGGTGTGTTTACCCCAGATTGGAACTGACCGTTGAGATCGACCGAGAAATCAATATGTTATTTTTTTGTAACTATTCAGGTGTATAGCCTGAAGGCGGAAGGTTTTTTATAGTTGTTTTCTCTTTTACACACCCCGACCGCTACTCGGTCACCCCTCTTGTTAGAGGGGAATTTCAACAGATCATGTGTCATGGGGCGCGCAACACCCATTTTTTCAAAAACCTAAACTGTTACTAATTTCACAGATTTCTCGCTTCGATCGAGATGACAGAATTGGAGACTTTTTACGAATCCATCGACTTTGATGGATACAAAGGAAAGGATAAAAATATGAGTGCCATTATTGTTTTGTCAGTCGCTATTCCTGCCGCCGCCGCTGCCTGGCCAGCCATAGCCGCGGCAGCGGTAGCAGCAGCAGGCGCATTGGGATTGGGATATGCTGCCGCTTCCAGCACAAAGCAAACAGATAACGTCAATAGTACGGCTGAGGTCGAACTCTCTGTCAGCAATTCATGCGCTGCCATTGAAGACCTCCCTATGGAAGAGGATATTGTCTTTTCCGGAAGCGATGTGTCTGTAACCTTTTTCCGGGATAGTCAAGGGAAGATGGGGGTAAGGGTGCATGGCAAAGGGAAGCAGGAGGCAGAACTGCACGAAATAGGAGAAAAGTTTGTCAATAAGCTGGTGCAGCAATATGCGTACAATCGCCTTGTCACTGAGTTAAAACAGCGCAACTTCAGTGTTGTCAATGAGCAAATAGAAGAGGACGGGACAGTGAGGTTGCAGGCTCGCATCTTTCAGGGTTGATATATTAGGTGGATAGGCTGAAGAATGAATGGTCTTATGGCTTCGTAAAAAGCTTCATATGCAAGGCGCGCGAGCTGAGGAAAGGCTAGTAGGGGTTCAAAATTTTGAACCCCTACTGTACGTTGAGTTCTTACACGGCGAAGCGTAACGCAGCAGATGGACTTTTCACAAAGCCATCAAAAAACAGGATAAATATAATGGAAGAGCACAACCTCGATATTGAAATAAGTCCCACAGGGAAAATTACAGTCCATATAAGAGGAGCAAAGGGAGCTGCATGTATGGATTATACAAAAGTCCTTGAGAGCATAGTGGGAAGTATAAACGAACTTCAGCATACAAGAGAATACTATGAGCCTCCGACAAATGTTTTGATTGACCTGAAGCAGAAAATAGGCGGCTAATCATGAGGAGTTCTGATCATGCAGTGCAGGGTTTGCGGTTTTGAAAATATGCAGGATCAGGCAAGATGCGTACGCTGTCAATCTCAACTGACATGGAAAGGTCCGGCAGATCCAATGGACTTCTATCCGCCTCGATCCAGCCCTTTTAAAGGACTCGTGACACTTGCCTATCCGCTCAATCGTCTGATAAATTCTTTTCCAACCAGATTACTGGAACAACTCAGGTCATCCTTGTTCGGCAATGCTATACTTCCCCTTCAATCAATAACTGCAATGATTGCCTCAGCCATCCCAGGATTAGGGCACATATTAAACGGCCGATGGCGACGAGCCTTGTTTATGATTTGTGGGTGGATAATTTTTTTGATTTTAACAATCAATTTTTATTCAGGGATTACCGGCGGATTATTGATCGGTCTTATGATAGCTAGTCATGTATGGATCATCCTTGACGCAGGGGAGATAAAAAAGCATACAGTAACAGTTCGCGAGAGTATTCGATCCACCTTTTTTATTTTGTTGGCCGTCACTATTGCATATTGGTCTGTTGACCGGACGGTTCACCGCTATATAGATCTTGCAACCTCTCCTTTCAAAATCCAGACACTTGGCATACAGCAAGGGGACATACTCCTTGTCCGGCGCAATATACCTTTTGCTTCTGTAAAAAGAGACGATGTTGTTTTAATTAAATTCAGCGGGGTCAATACCTTTCACCTAGAGGATGAGACGCTTTTAAATCTGCAATTGCCACGAATAGTAACAGCTCGTGTTGTGGCCTTGCAGGGAGACAAAATTGAGACGTCACATGGGAAACTCCTTGTCAACGGAGATGTGGTTGATGTATCCAATCAGCCTGATAGTCTTATCCCGTTTCCGGTTGAAGAGTTTACGCGCACTGTCCCCAATGATTGCCTGGTTGCGTTATTCCCTGTTCTGCTTGAAGGGATACCTGACAGAGACCATGCTGTCAGTCTTGTGTGGGAAAATTGCTTTTTCGTTAAATCAGCCAATCTGGATGGAAAGGCTATTGGAGTCTATGCGCCGATTAGGCGGAGATGTTTTTTTTAGACTGAAAGCTGAAAACCCATGAATGAAAGCCGGTTCACAAAGCTGGAATTGGAAAAACCAAGGGATATCCCGCTTGATGATGAGAAATCCTTTTGTTCCGAGATCAGAGGTGAAGAATATTATCTTGGACAAGCAAAAAGATATCAGTTGGCAGGTTATCACGAACACGCGCTTAGAAGTTATTCCATTGCATTAGGCGAAAATCCGCTTTCCCTTAAAGCATGGATCGGGCAGCTTCTGATCATGTTGGAGCTTGAGGAATATTCAGAGACACTCTTATGGTCAGACAAGGCGCTGGAATTGTTTCCGGATCCCCCGCAGATTCGGTCCGTAAAATCTGCCGCATTCTACCGTTTGGGACATCTGATAACGGCGCGGGATTTAAGCGACTCTTCATTGCGGGCAAAAGGCGAATCAGATATTGTGTG
>JAZDIE010000350.1:0-16074 GCA_043805295.1 Pseudomonadota bacterium | reverse complement strand
CTCCTCCTACGCACGGTTCAGTTCCAGGCTGGTGGTTAACCTTTACCCACACCGGATTGTCCGGCTTGCCTATATTAGCGTGCTTGGCGCACTCATTGTTTATCCTTATAAAGACCTTTTAAAAGTAATAATTGCTATAGTCATCATGATAACTGAAAAGCCTACTAAAAAAGCCAGGTCGGAAGCTATTTCTTCTATTGATGCCCCTTTGAAGAGTATTATCTTAAAGGCGTTTATGGCATATGCTTCAGGGTTTATCCTTGCAAAAGCCCTAAGCCAGACCGGAAAACTCTCGATCGGATAGACTGCTCCACTCGGAAAAAAGAGAATGACGTTCAAAAATCCTGTTAATATACCGACTATTCTCGGATGTTTAACCCTGTTCAGGATAACAAATATCAGGCTTAACAGGCTGAAGGTCGTTATAAAGATTACTGCAAGCAATGAAATATAGCTGCTTATACTTTTTCCAAATGGAATGCCGGTGATGGCCATGCTGACCAGAAGTATAAAACAGGCAATTGTCATAGTGATGGAAAGTCCGCTTATTGTAAGGCCCATTACGATGTCTGTTTTTGTAATAGGGGTCAGCATATAGCTTTCATCTATGCCGAGGAAACGATCCATAACCAAGGTGAATGCGCCGGTAGTTAATGCCCCAAGGAATATAGCCATTATGACAACTCCTGGAACAAGAGATTGGTTATAGTCTACCTTTGGATAGAGATTGGTATCTCTTAAAAAAAACTCGTTCTTTTTTTCCCGCACTTTTGCTCGTCCTGCGCCCAAAAAGCGCAATGCGTTTGAAACCGTAGACCGTATAGACTCAGAAGAGATAGTATCAGTATTATCCAGAAAAAGCGCTATCTCAGGTTTAGAGACCTGCGCTGCTTTTTTGCTGAATCTTTCCGGTATTACAAGCGTCGCCATATAACGTCCCTTTTTAGTATCATCCAATGCCGCCACTTCGTCAGTCGCCATGATGATGGAGATCGTTTTGGGGCCAGAGGCGATTGCCGTCAGGTTTTCTAAAAGCCTTTTAGAGTATGGGCCGCCATCATGATCTACTACTACCATAGGAAGGTTATGGAGTTTTCCCTGGAATGAATTTCCGAGTATGATTAGGTAGAGCAGCGGCATAAGCACGCTCATTGCAAGCACTACAGGGTTGCGCCTGAACTTTCTCAGGTCCCTTTCGATAATGGCGAGTGCTCTTGTCATGAACGAGTTATCTTCCAAATTTTGGAGGCATGCCGGCCCCTATAAAGAAATTAACCCTGCGGGTTTCTTCCTCCCTGATGGATTTTCCTGTATAGTGTACGAACACATCTTCCAGCGACCGTTCATGCAAGGTGGCGGAAAGAATTTTTGCATCTGCGGCGTGTACCTCTTGAACGAGTAGGGGGAGCGCCTGCGCGCCGTTATCAACGTATATCTTTATATGGTTATTTTCCATATTGGCTTTGTGGACGAATGGAAGCGCCTTGACCAGGTCAAATGCGACAGACGCGTTCGATTCTACTTGCAGCGATACGACATCATTTCCCGGGAGTCCTGTTTTCAGTTCTTCAGGACTTCCTATTGCAATGATTTTGCCTGAATCTATGATTGCCACCTTATTGCATAAGGCTTCCGCCTCTTCCATGTAGTGTGTGGTTAAGAATATAGTTGTATGATCGGTTTGCCTGATAGTACGTATAAAATCCCAAACAACTCGCCTTGATTGCGGATCAAGTCCTATGGTAGGCTCATCCAGGAATAGTATTGAAGGTAGATGCATTAGCGCCCTGACTATCTCAAGCCTTCTTCTCATTCCGCCAGAGTAGCTTGCAACCAGGTCATGGGCACGGGCGGACAGGCCTACTTTTTCCAGTAGTTGTTGGATTTGTTCCTTCCGTCGAAGGGGAGGGATCTCATAAAAACGGCCGTATATGTCCATATTTTCATAAGCGGTCAGATCAAGATCGGTTGTCATGGCTTGCGGCACGACACCAATAGCTCGTCTAACTGCGTCTGGTTCTTTCGATACATCAAAAGAGGCTACCATTGCCTTGCCGGATGATTTTGGGATCAATGTGGTCAACATTCTGATGAGTGTTGTCTTGCCAGCGCCGTTTGGTCCTAAAAAACCGAACATCTCGCCTTGTTCAACCTCAAAGCTGACGTTATCTACTGCAATTACCCCCTTATATTTTTTTGTTATGCCTGAGACAACGATAGCAGGTGGGCGCTTATTCACTGGCATGTTTCCCTTTGGCAAGGGATCTCTAGTTCTACAGTCATTCCAGGCGAAAGGCTTCCTGGATTATTGTCTGGTCGGATTTTGACACGGAAGGTCTTTATATCTTGCCTTCCGCGCACCACATCACGTTGCGTGGCAAATTCAGCCACTGGCCAGACTTCTTGCACTCTGCCGGCCATTTTGTTTGACGGATCAGAGGGAAGCGATATCCAAACCTTGCTGTTGAGAGGGATTTTATAGACTTTTGTCTCTTCCACATCTGCTTTTATATAAAGGTCATCAAGGGGTATAATGGTAAATATGGTTGTTCCGGGGGTTACGATCTCGCCCAGTTCATACGCCTTCATCACTATTGTCCCTGAGACAGGGGCTTTTATAATGGTTTCCTCAAGCCTGGCTATTTGTATTTCAAGTCCGGCCTCGGCCTCCTTTATACGAGCCTTGGCTGACTTAAGTTGACTTTCCACTGTCTTCAATTGGGCGCGGGCGGCTTCCAGGCCAGATGTCGCTGATCTAAGTTTAGCTTGCGCAGAGAGATAGCGCATCTGAAGGGTTTCATGCCTTGTGGTTACACTTTCGTAGTTGGACTGTGAGATGATTTTGCGGTTGTATAGAGTTTTTTTCCGGTCAATATCTCGTTTTGCATCGTCCCTTTCCGCGCGTGAGCTGTTTAATTCAGCTTCAGAGTTTTTAATTTCAGCATTCGCGTTTGCGATGCTTGCCATAACGCTTTCAATTGATGAGAGCACAGCCATTTCATCTGCCCTGGCCCTTTCAATGCCTGCCCGCGCCTGTGCAACCGCCCCCTTTAATTCATTGTTCTCAAGTTCAACAATTATCTGATCTTTTTTCAACATATCACCTTCATCGCAGCATATTGCCTTGATCCTTCCTGAAACAGCGCTGGCTATGTTAGTCTCTACCCCTTGTACGGTACCGGTTATATGAACTGCCCTTGCTTTCTTTTCGCTTGAGCTAAATATTATCCACAAACCAACGCAGAGTAGTATGATAAAAACAATAAATCGTTTTTTTAGCCTGGTTGGAGATTTTATGCTGGAGGAGTCTTCTGTGTCTGATATTTTTTTAGCGCTCATAATTTTTTCATATGGGAGTGGCTTTCGAGGAGCTTTTTAATGGCGTTCATATCAAAGGGTTTTTCGATAATTCCTTTGACTCCTATTTCCGAAAGCCGTTCATTTTCTTGTTGATGTACCCAGCCTGTCATAATGGAAATTCCTATATCAGGATATGTTTCATGGATTTTTTTGGCAAGTTCCAATCCATCCATGCCAGGCATACTCCAATCTATTAGCGCAATGTCTAAGGATTGTTCCGAGAGTATTTGAAGTGCGGATGCCCCGTTTTCAGCAGTAGTTACATGGTGTCCCATGCTTGACAATAACCTCATAAGAAGTTTTCTCACACTTAAAGTATCATCAACCACAAGTATTTTCAGCATTTTTGCCTCTGCGCACATAATAAATTCCTTTTGATAAATGCAAAATATCACGTAACTATTCAGGTGGTTAGACTGAAAGCTACTTAATACTCCTAAAAGCCTTCAGCCTTCAGCCTATTCACCTGAATAATAACAAATGAGAAAAAAACTTGCCATAGCTTTTACGACATTGTATGTTATATAAACTCTATTTTAAATTAGAGTGCTTGCATTTTACAATGTAATCACTGATGGTGTGGAAAAGAGATGGCTAAAAAACGGCTCAACGTGCTCTTTCTTGGCCAACGCTGGATTGAAGATCGCCTTTTGGATTATGAAAAAGGGATCATGGCCACTCAATGTCTGAAAGAGAGACCTGTCGTATTCCCTCGGTCGTTATATCTATCGGCTTTACTTCACATATACCTCGGAAAACTCACCCTGTCTGATATTGCGAAGGCAGCGGATATATCCATAAAAGAACTCAGGTCGTTTAAAAATCAAGTCGACTTTCTTATATTGGTAGATGCTGCAAAGGCTGATTTCGCAGCATTTTTTTCCAAAAAACTTTTAAATGAAGAATATACACTCGCCCAGTATAGGTCTATTGCGGCAGAATTTTCTTTTCTTGAAAGTAAAATTAAAAGCCGCATAGCTGTTCCTTTGCTTGAAAAAATGAAGCATTTAGCTAATTCTATTCTCAATTATCATAAAGTAAGGCTTAAGCTGGAGAAAGCTGATCTTAGGTCTTTTCAGAGGCTATATAGTTTTTTTCTCTTTGAGAAAAAGATGCTTGTTATGTCGTGCCCTGAACCGGCTAGTAACCGCTTGGATTCCATAGCGAGAAACATAGTTTGGTCTAACCTCGGAGAGATGTATCCTGAGGCGGAACAGATCACTCAAGGCGACGTCCTTTTTAACGATGTTGACGATGTGAAAAGTGTTATTATTGACGGGTTCAAGCCCCTAATGCAAGCTGAAACATGACTATTCTAGTTTATAACCCACCCCTAAATCCCCTCTTGAGAGGGGTGTCTGCGAAGCAGACGGGGTGTGTTTGTATCAAGTTAAGTGCCTAAAGTGAGCTAAAGTTTAAAGTGTCTAAAGTTATTTAAATAATGAGCGCCACAAGGTAAGAGTAGAAGGCTTGGTAACAGCCCACCTATTTTTTAAAAGAGGAGGCGGTAAGTTAGTATGGAAGATATACAAAACGCAAAAAAGGTCATATCTATCGGGCAACGAGAGGCTATTGTTTGCAACTTTGATGTTTTGAAAGAGAGTCCTTGCCGCAGATGTTCCAGCCGTAAAACCTATGGGGCATGTGAACATATAGAAAATTGTCCTAAGATTGAACAATACCAAGAGATGGCTGCCGGAAATTTTTCCCTTTTTAAAGATTCTGGATTTGTTGCTTTTACCTGACCATACCCCCCTGCAACAATTATTCGGGTGGATAGACTGAAGGCTGAAGGTCATGCAACACTCACAAGGCACGAATCAATCTATGTAACCCCTTCAGTCTATTCACCTGAATAGTTACTTTTGTTTTTCCTTGTAAACGCTCATGAACGAGATGAAAATTGGTAACACTTTAGTTGTTTAAAATTGGGCGTTGTACACTTTTGACGCTTGATTTGTGTTAATTCCCCTCTAACAAGAGGGGTGGCCTCGTAGAGGCAGGGGTGTGTTAAAAAAATAATTTACCCCTGATCAAGACTTTGTATAGCGATCTGTTGTTGAACACACCCCGTCTGCTTCGCAGCCACCCCTCTTGTTAGAGGGGATTAATATAACGAAATAGGGATAGATTTAAGAATACTTTTTCAAACAGCTAAATTGATACGAAAATTGCATTTTCATGGTAAAATCCAAATTGAGAGAATGGAGATAGCTAATTATGATTCTGGTGCTCAAAAAAGGTGTCTCGCTTGAAGAAAAAGAAAATGTCAAGCAGGTACTTGCAGCCGATGGCTGTATAATACGAGAAATAGTTGGTGAAGAAGAGACAGTTGTTGGACTGGTCGGCAAAATTAAGAGAGATGTGCTGTATTATGAGCAGATTCCAGGTGTGGAAAAAGCTATACCTATAACAAAACCGTATAAATTAGCGAGTCGTGAAATTTTGCTGGATGCCACCAACAAAGGGACTATTGTGCGCATTGGAGATGTTGAGGTGGGAGGCGATCGTTTACTGGTTATTGCAGGGCCTTGCGCGATAGAATCTCGGGAACAGGCTTTTGCTATTGCACATAAAGTAAGACAGTGCGGGGCGCTGCTTTTCAGGGGTGGGGCATTTAAACCCCGCACCTCTCCGTATGCTTTTCAGGGGCTTGAGGAAAAAGGATTAAAGATTTTAGCTCAGGTTAGAGAGGAAACAGGGCTTAGGGTGGTAACTGAGATGACCTCTCCCTCTCAGGCTGATTTGATGCTAAAATATGTTGATGTTGTGCAGGTCGGTGCTCGCAACATGCAGAATTTCGAATTATTAAAGACTGTAGGCAGGATGAATATTCCTGTGCTTTTAAAACGAGGTCTTGCGGCTACCATTGAAGAATGGCTTATGGCCGCTGAATATATTTTATCTGAGAATAACAATAACGTTATATTGTGTGAGAGGGGGATTAGAACCTTTGAGACTATAACTCGCAACACCCTTGATCTTTCTGCTATACCAGTAGTCAAAAAACTCACACATCTACCCATTATTATAGATCCTAGTCATGCCACTGGCTTAAGGGACAAGGTTTTGCCCATGTCCAGGGCTGCGGTGGCAGCCGGCGCAGACGGATTGATCATCGAGGTGCATAATGATCCTGAACATGCGCTTTCTGATGGCCCGCAGAGTTTATACCCAGAGCAATTTGAGCAGTTAATGCGGGATATTTACGTGATAGCTCCGGTAGTGGGAAAGCAGATTGATTTTGCTTACCTTGATAAGAACAAACGTTTTGATGGTCGAGTAGACAGGCTGGGACATATAAACGGCAAGACCAATGTTGCCTTACACGGTGAAGATGGCAATTTTAGTTTTCGCGCGTGTAGGCAGTTTTTTGGAAAAACGGACGCGATTGTTCCAATGTCTTGTCATTCTTTTGAGGATGTGTTTGACGCAGTCTCAGCCGGAGAAGCTGAGTTTGGATTGATCCCACTTGAAAATTCTCTTACAGGGAGCATGCACGAAAATTATGACCACCTTCTTGATTATGACGTTACAATAATTGGAGAACTTCTCCTTAGAATAGAATATGGGCTGGTTGTCAGGCCTGGAACCACTATAGATGAAATAAAAGAAGTGTTTTCACATCCGCAGGCGTTACAACAATGCCGGCTATTTTTAAGCCAGCACCCGTCATGGGAGTTGATTCCGGTAAACGATACCTCTGCTGGCGTAAAAAGGTTGGCTGAAAATCCAAACCGTTCATCAGCCGCGATTGCCGGCAAAGAAGCGGCGGATATTTACAAAATGGAGGTGTTGAAGGAAGGCATTGAAACAAACCCGCGCAACTTTACCCGCTTTATCGTAATCTCAAAAGAGAGAAAGGCTCAAGACCTAAAGACCAAGTCAACGCTTGTCTATGCAACCGGGAATGTCCCTGGGGCGTTATTTAATACATTGAAGGTCTTTTACGACCACGGTGTCAACCTGGTCAAACTGGAATCTTGTCCTATACATGGAAAACCTTGGGAATATATGTTTTACGTTGATGTGGAAGGAGACGTCTATTCCAAGGCATTCCAGCCTATATTGGATCAATTGCGAGCGCATACGGAATTTTTGAAGGTATTGGGAAGTTATTGATTATACATAGCGTCATAAGTCCAGATCGCTGCGTTACTCCTTGGCTCGTCGCTGCAACGTACAGGAAGTACGCCTCGCTCCTCGCCTGCGTCGTGCCTTGCGCTATGTCTTATGACGCTATGTATATAATGGCTTTGTGAAAAGTTCTGGTTACAAGGCGCTTAATATGATCCAAAAGCTTATACTATTCGGGCGGATGATCAGGTTTAGCCATACTGTTTTTGCCCTCCCCTTTGCTCTCAGCGCAATGTTGCTTGGCCATAGGCAGAGGCCTATAACTTTGCAAACTGCAATTTTTATACTTTTAGCCATGATAGGGGCGCGTTCTGCTGCAATGGGATTTAATCGGCTGGCTGATGCTGAAATCGACGCCCAAAACCCAAGGACATTCAACAGGGCGATCCCTGCGGGGTTACTTACAAAAAAGACTGTGGCTATTTTTGTAGTGGTTTCTTCTCTGTTGTTTCTCTTCTCCGCTTCACTGATAAATCCGTTATGTATGGCGCTATCTCTGCCGGTGCTTTTATTCCTGTTTTCATATTCATATACAAAGCGTTTTACCTGGCTATCACACCTATACCTTGGACTCACGATCGGACTGGCGCCTATAGGCGCGTGGATCGCGGTGACAGGTTCAGTCTCTTATTCGATTTTTATTTTAGCATTTGCATTAGTCACATATATAGCCGGTTTTGATATACTATACGCATGTCAGGACATTGAATTTGACAAAACAAGAGGGCTTTGTTCCATACCCGCACGCTGGGGGATACGGTCTTCCTTAAGGATATCCTCAATGTTGCATATCCTTTCTTTTATTTTATTGGTCTTTATCTATCCGGTGTTTGGGATGGGCATAATATATCTTATCTCAGCAGGAATCATAGGTGTTCTTTTTTTAGTTGAGCATCGACTAGTCAACCCCAATGATCTTTCCAGGGTCAATATGGCTTTTTTTCATGTAAACAGCTTGATATCAGTGATGTTTTTTATCGGAATATTATTGGATGAGCTGACTAGAGGATGTTCCTGATATGAACGAAAGGATAGTTATCGGAATATGCGGGGCGTCTGGCGTTATATATGGCATACGCCTTTTGCGCGCGCTTTTAAGCGGACCACGCGAGATACACCTTATAATCTCAAGGGCAGGCGCATTGGTGTTGAGCTATGAACTCGGCTTTAAGAATGGTCTTGCGTTTGAGGAATTGCTCAAGCAAAATGATGTATTGTTACATAAAGACGCCCGGCTTATTATACATGAACCAGACAATCTGATGGCTGCTCCTGCTAGCGGCTCGTTCAGGCATTCAGGGATGGTGATTGTTCCGTGTTCGATGAAAACGCTGGGCGCAATCGCATCCGGACTGGCGACTACCCTTATTGCGAGGGCCGCTGATGTATGCCTTAAGGAAAAAAGACCCCTTGTCCTGGTTCCACGCGAAACCCCGCTCAATAAAATACATATCAAAAACATGCTGCTTGCGCATGAGGCGGGCGCAACCATACTTCCTCCGGCTCCGGCATTTTATTTTCGTCCTGTCAGTATATATGATCTTGTTGATTTTGTAGTGGGGCGGGTATTGGATCAACTGCATATAAAACATGACCTGGTCGGTGAGTGGAACGGAAGCGATTGAGAATTGAGAAATGAAACATTGCTTTAAAAATCTGCAAGATTTTATCTTGGCCATTGAAAATAAAGGGGAGCTAAAACGGGTTTTGACTCCTGTATCCCCTTATCTGGAAATCACCAAATATACGGATCATGAGTCAAAGAGTCCCAACGGCGGGAAAGCGTTATTGTTTGAAAAGGTAAAAGGCTTTGATTTTCCTGTAATAACTAACGCCTTTGGAAGTCAGACCAGAATATGTCTTGCGCTTGGCGTTGACAATTTATGTCAGCTTGGAGAACGGCTGCAAAAAATTATCAACATGCGGCCAAACCTGTTTTCCTCTCTCTTTGATGTTCTTCGTTGCTTTCCAAGGAAAGCGCGCTTAACAAGTCCTCCTTGCCAGGAGGTTGTCTATACAGGAAAAGATGTAGACCTTTTAAAAATTCCTGTGCTTCACTGCTGGCCCAAGGACGGAGGTTCGTTTATTACTCTCCCTGTTGTAATAACCAGAAGTCTGATTACTGGAAAACGTAACGCAGGTATGTACCGCATGCAGGTCTTTGACAAAAACACCACTGGTATGCATTGGCACATACACAAGGACGGCTCACATTATTACCAGGAATATTGCAAAGCAGGGAAACGGATGCCTGTGGCTGTGGCGATCGGGACTGATCCTGCCACGACCTATGCTTCTACCGCGCCGCTGCCGAGAGGGGCGGATGAATTTATGCTTGCCGGCTTTCTTCGAAGAAAGCCGGTGGCATTGACTAAATGCCTTACTATAGATTTAGAGGTTCCGGCAGAAGCGGAGTTCGTTCTTGAAGGATATGTTGATCCTGGTGAGACAAGGCTTGAAGGCCCGTTCGGAGATCATACTGGATATTATTCTTTGGTCGATTACTACCCTGTTTTTCACGTGACAGCCATTACTCACCGCAAACAACCAATATACAGCGCGACAATAGTTGGCCGCCCGCCTATGGAGGACTGCTATCTTGCTAAAGCCACTGAGCGCCTTTTTTTGCCGCTAATTAAAACTGTTTTTCCTGAGATAAAAGACTACTGGTTGCCGTGGGAAGGGGTCTTTCACAACATAGTCGTTGTGGCCATGCAGAAGGAATATCCAGGGCACGCCCAAAAAATTATGAGCGGACTTTGGGGTCAAGGCCAGATAAGCTTTTCTAAGGCTATAGTAGTGGTGGATGAAATCGTGAATCCTCAGGACCCCAAGGCAGTCATGCAAGAGTTGTTGAACAAGCTGGATATCACTTCTGATATTACCATCGCAAAAGGGGTGCTGGATGTGCTTGATCACTCTGCGCCTCAGCCTCTTTATGGTTCAAAAATCGGGGTGGATCTTACCTCTCGCCTGGCTGGAGAGCCTGAACGAGTAAGGTTTGCTGCGCCTCAGGATGTAAAACCCTGTAGTATGCCAGACACTCCCGTTAGCGGGGTAGTGTCGTTACACCCGCTCTCAATAACAGGCTCTATACATAACAAGATACTCTTGATTAAAGCAGATAAGGGAAAGGTACTGTCAGGCGCTTCTATTGCCGGTGAAATAATAGCAGATTCCAGGTTTGACTATTACAATATTATTCTTTTGCTGGATATTGACGTAGATCTCTCGGACTACTCTCTTGTGCTGTGGAAACTATTTAACAACGTAGACCCTGTAAGAGATATGTATTTTGCAAAAGAGCGACTGGTTGTTGATGCCTGCCGCAAAGGGGTGAGAGATGGCCACGCAAGAGAGTGGCCGGAGGACATAGCATTGTAGAGAGGCAAACACATAGGTCTTGCCACTACGGTTCCAGGAATTCTCTTAAAACGCTTTTTCTCGATGGATGCTGGAGTTTGATCATTGCGTTTTTTTCTATCTGGCGAATCCTTTCGCGTGAAACCCCAAAGGTCTTGCCGATCTCATGTAGAGTATATCTCTGTTGTTCACCTATACCATAACGTTTTCTGATAATAACTTCTTCTCTTGGAGTTAAAGTCGAGAGAATCACGGTCATTCTGCTCATCAAGGCGTCTGCTTCCACCTCTTCATACGGGGTTTTCATTGAGGTGTTTTCCAGGAAATCGCCTATGCAATCTCCTCCATCCTTTACAGGGCTTTCCAGTGAGACGGGATTTGTGATAAGCATAAGCACGGCTATTACATGCTCTACCGGAATATCCAGCGAATCAGCAACTTCTTTGGGCGTAGGTTCTCTGCTCATTGATTTTAGCAATGCGTAAAAAGTATTTAATATCCTATTCCTTTTTACCAGAATATGGACAGGGACTCTTATGGCGCTGGATTTGTTTTGAAGCGCCCTGATAATCGCCTGTCTGATCCACCAGATTGCATAAGTACTAAACCTGAAGCCGGTCCGGTAATCAAACCGGTAGATAGCTTTTAAAAGCCCAATGTTTCCCTCCTGGATCAGGTCAAGAAGCGCCAGGCCTTTGTTTTTGTATCTTTTGGCAACACTCACGACCAGCCTCAAGTTGGACATGGCAAGGGTATGAACAGATTCCCGCAACGCAGAGTCTATCTTTCGCAGCCTTGAAAACAGGGGTTGCAATGAACGGTTTTCAGGGTATATCTCGCAGAGCCGCTTAACCAGCTTCAAGGAGTATTCGATCAAGTCTTCTTTAGCAAGAATGGTTTTCCCCTCATTCTCCAAAGAACGCCTCAATTTGGCCTTTAGCTCTTGCACCTCCACAATGTTAATAGAGGTGTTCAAAACAATATCAAAGAACTTTTTTTGATAGAGTTGAATACGTTTGCCCAGAATTTGTTCTTCGACAAGTGTAAGTACTTGGTATTGCTCCATCTCGTTAATATAGTTGAGCAATATAGGGTCTCTGTCGGATACGCTCCAATCATGTTTTACTTCAGCTTCTTCTTCTGCCTCTTCTGCCTCTTCTTCTTCAGGGGACGCCTCTTCCGCCAAGTCGTCTATTTCTTCGTCAATGACATCAGTCTCGACTTCGCAAATTTCCATGTTTTGTGCTAATAAATCTTTCATCTTTTCTCCTCTTGACAGATTTGTAAGCCTTTTGTTGGTTAGACAAGAACAAAAACTTGCTATTTTAAATAACTACTATGTAGTTTCCTATATGTCAAAACCCAATAACGACTAATATCCCCAATTAGGCAACAGCTTGAATGACTAATATTAAAATATCTTTTAATTATTAGGATATACCTAAAATATTGACGATTTGTCAACTTTTTCCTGGTTTCCCTAGTTGAGTTGACAATGATTTTGCTGTGTACTATCATTTTTTTATGTCAGACAATATAAAGAATATCGGCGTTAGCATAAAGAGATTGAGGAAAAACAAGGGACTTTCCCTTGAACAGCTCGGCAGGCTTTGTGGATGTTCAAAGTCTTATCTCTCAAGGCTGGAGACAGGGCAACGCCGAATAGATGTTGACAGACTTCAATGTATTGCTCTGCATCTTGACGTAGAACCTGATTATTTTTTTCGTTCCAGCCAAAATCAAGACCAATCAAAACCTGCAAAAAAAACTAAAAAAACGATCAAATCCCCAAGTACTGCCCCTGCATTAGAAAATATAAATCGAAAAGTCTATGAAGTAACGTTTAGATTTGAAGGCGCTGACGAGGTTGAACGGGAAAAAGTTGCCAATATTGCAAATCTTATAGCTACTACAAGCGGAACGATTCTCTCGCCAGGGGAATCGTCCAACAAGAGTGTTGCAGTAATACAAAACCCCTGGAATAAAATTTTGATAGTAGACGATAAGCCTTTTATCATAGAGTTTATAAAAGACGCACTTGAGACATATGGATTTAAACTAATAGTGGACTCCGCAAAGACGTGCGCTGAGGCACTGGAAAAGTTTAAGGATCACGAAGAAAAAGGCGATCGATTTTCACTGGTTTTACTTGATTATATAGGAATCAAAGGGAGTGGAAAAGATACGCTTACCGCCATGCTTAAGCTGAATTCGCGGATTCCTGTCATAGCGATGACCGGACATGGAAACAGGGATATCCGGCAGGCAGCGCTGAACGAAGGGGCGTTTGACTTCATTGAAAAACCCATCTCCTTGCATGAACTTATGAAATCAGTGCAACGTGCTCTTAAACTGCCGCATTTGCCTAATGTACTACAACAGTCTTCTTGAATAAAATCATGGAAGATCTTGACCTGAGTATTTACTAATATGCAAGCATGGATAATAGCCCAACTTATTGTTGATTTTGTACTGCTTGCCGGATTTTTTGTTTTTATCCGGCAGATGGCGAAAAAAGAGGCGCGTACTACTTCGAACAGCGTAATTAATAAGATTGACGAGATGATTGTTCCGCTCTTAAAAGAGGCCGAGAACGTGGCTAACCGGTTCGACGAACAATTGCGGGAAAAGCAGCGAATAATCTGGAAGTTGAATGAACATCTTGACGAGCGTATCATCAGCCTTAACCTCTTGCTGAACAGGACCGACCTCTACGACCTCTCAAAGTCTCACGTTGTAGACGAGCAAAAATCTATTGTTGTGCTTGCAGGCAAAGGACTTGACGCGGAGAGTATAGCAACGCGACTCTCTATTTCAGTCGGTGAAGTACAGCTTGTGCTTGATCTGAGAAAGAGGTTTTCCGAGATGGAAATCAGGGAATCTTCCTCGTGAGGGTTGTAGACCGCATACTGCTTTCGTCCGGACGAGTTGAACTTCAGCCCCTGGGAAAACCCCTTAAATCAGACCTTTTCCGTAAAAACGAGATAATAGAAGGCCGTGTCTTGAAGGTCTTTTCTGCCAGTAGCGCGTTGATTTCAATCAAGGGTGAGGAGGTCATGGCCCGCACCCTTATACCTCTTCATGCAGGAGATAGATCTCAATTCCAGGTTGAACAAGTCTATCCCCAAACAGTCTTGCGCATGATTGAGATTGTCCGGCATGATACAGCAAAGCCGTCGCCAGTTTTTTTGAACCGCAACAGCGAGTCCATTCCCACTAGCTTGCCTCGGGGGATTTTCAAATTACATAACGACGTGTCGTTGTTTAAGTCTATTACCGAATGGGTAAGCCGTTCTTCACATAAGATACGTGAAGGGGATGAATCCTATGTCAGGGATTTGGCAGCCCTTATAAAACGGCTTGCTTTTCAAGCCAGGCCAGGAGAGACGGATGGGCGATTCCTGGAAAAATTTATAGACGGGTCAGGTCTTGCCTGGGAACATAAACTTAAAACATTATGTTTGAATAATGCCTTGCAAAACAAGGCCGAGGCTATTGCGCTTTTAAAAGAGGATACAAAAGGGCTGGCTATGCAGATAGTAAAAGAGCAGGCTCAAGCTCAGCCTGAGGGGGAGTTGGCTGCTTTTACCGATCTCCTGGAGCAGCTTCAACTTGTAAACTATCATGCCCTTGAGGATAAGGGTAAGGGTAAGCTTTTTCTTCCGTTTCCGTTGTTTTCTCAGGAGGGGTTTACGTTTGGACAACTCTTGATTGATTTATCATCAGGGTCTGATTCTGAGAGCGAGACTGAAGGAGATGCCTCAAAAAGAATTGTGAAAATATCTTTTCTCCTTCAGCCAAAAGGGATCGGCCAGATGCGGGCCGACATGTCTGTATATTTAAGGCATATCCAGGGGTCTTTTCTGGTTGGAGACGAGAGTGTAAAAAGGTTCATTGAGCAATACTTGCCGGAATTAAGGGGGCGATTTGAAAAGGTTGGGTTTTTTGTGGACAATTTTACATGCCGTGTCGATGAGGCAAAGGCGCTTGAGGAGACATCGCTTGTCAGCGAGTTTATGGGGCCAGTGGATTATGCCGTTCATCTGGTAGTGTAGGGGTAGCTATTCAGGCAGATAGAATGATTTTGACATTGGGATGATATTGACGTACTATTTATAGTACGAAATGTGGGGGTGCGAAGCATGACAACATTATCAACATCAGAGGCAAGAAAGCGTTTGTACAATTTGGTGGACGAGGTAAAGAATACACATGTTCCGGTTCAGATAATAGGCAAGAGGGGTTCAGCAGTTCTCATCTCTGAGGAGGACTGGCGGGCAATAGAAGAAACTCTATATCTAGTGTCAATACCTGGCATGCGGGAGTCTATCAAAAAAGGTCTCAAAACTCCTGTTGAAAAGTGTGAAGAGGATCCCTGCTGGTGAGTTGGCGATTGATTTTCACTAGGCAGGCTAGAAAAGACGCTAAGAAAATCGCACAATCAGGGCTTAAACCTCAGGCCAATCGCCTGTTGGATTTGCTCAGAGAAAACCCTTACATGAAGCCGCCTCCATATGAAAAGCTCTTGGGCGATCTCTCAGGCGCTTGTTCGCGAAGAATCAACATACAGCATCGTTTGATTTATCAAATACTCGACGATATCAAGACAGTGAAAATTATCAGAATGTGGACACATTACGAATAATTTTACAATGCCAGCTTGTTAAAAATGAAAGATTTGATCCTGAACAGTTTATATGAAATTGCCTGTAACCTTATAAATAATTTAATGATTTGTTGTGTTCACCCAGGGCATGGGGGTAGTGGTGCAGGGGACTGTAATGATCAAAAAACGCAAAAAAGCAGTCGCGCTTCGTTACGATCCTAATGAAGACCGCGCCCCAAAGATTACTGCAAAAGGCGAGGGGCTTATAGCAGAAAGGATTATTGAACTAGCCCGGCAATACGATATCCCTGTGAAGGATGATCCTGATCTTATCGAGGTGCTTTCAAATCTTGACATAAAGCAGGAGATACCGACTGATATCTATATAGCAGTGGCTGAGCTGCTTGCATTTGTATACTCATTGAACAAGAGGAGGGGAAAATAATGACGGATAAAATATTATTGGTGGACGACGAACCATCGGTAGTGGAGTCGCTCAAGCGGATATTAAAAGGAGCGGACAGGGAGATATTCGAGGCGCACAGCGGAAAAGATGGGCTTGGTATGCTGAATACGCACGACATAGACCTGATCATTGTTGATTATAA
>JAZDIE010000349.1:0-6282 GCA_043805295.1 Pseudomonadota bacterium | reverse complement strand
AATTGCAATAGTTATCATAATTCACCTCCCACCTCGCGCGCCTTGCGCCTGAAGCTTTTACAAATCCATCAAAAATAACGCTCCGCAAACAAGCTGGCAATAGATCGCGGCGGCAAGCCCTGATATCCCAGCGCCTACAATTGCAATAGTTATCATAATTCACCTCCCACCTCGCGCGCCTTGCGCCTGAAGCTTTTACAAATCCATCAAAAATAACGCTCCGCAAACAAGCTGGCAATAGATCGCGGCGGCAAGGCACGATAAGCAAGGCCAACCCTTGCATACCAAAACCCTCCTGCTTTTTTGAACTGGAGAGACAGATGTTTAGGATTCACTTTAAAAAGTTGAAAGTTCTTACTCGCTAACTCTTTCTTCAATTTCTTGATCCCATTTTTGCCAATCCTGATCTAAAAACCAACGCCTGAATTCTTTTTTGATCAGACTATCAATATTGTAACAGTTTAGGTTTTTGAAAAACTGAGTGTTGCGCGCCCCATGATACATGACCTGTTGAAATTACAACTATAAAAAACCTTCCGCCTTCAGGTTATACACCTGAATAGTTACAAGAGAAATAACATATTGATTTCTCGGTCGATCTCAATAGTCAGTTTCAGCCTGGAGTAAACACACCCCGTCTGCTTCGCAGCCACCCCTCTTGTTAGAGGGGAATTAGAAAGAGATTGGAAAAGATTTAAGCATACTTTTTCAAAAACCTAAACTGTTACTCAATATTTAATAATTGAGATGTGACCCTATATGCTATTCCCCAAAAGACTCAAATGATTGCCAAACCTTCGTTTTTTATTTGTCGCACAAAAGGATCATCATCACTGAAACTGTCAAGGTTGAATGGCAGTGGTTCAAGTCGATCATCGACAGATATGGCTAATTCGGTCAATCTTATACGTTCTTCAAAACGATCGTTGCTTATTTGGGGAGAAACAATTGCTACATCTATGTCACTCCACTTATCCACTTGCCCCCTGGCATAAGAGCCAAAAATATAGGCCTTGGAAATATGAAATCCAGCTCGGCGGAGTTTCTCGAGAAATAATTGGACATTTTTTAAAACTATAGATTCGATTTCAGCCATGTGAAAACCTCTTTGATTTTTTTCAGTTCCATTTCAGTCTTGTAGGTTGGGTTGAGGTACGATACCCAACAAAACAGAGATGTCTTTGCTTGAGTACTCCAAAAACCAACACGATATTTGTCCATGCAGAAGCAGCATAATACCCCGAACGGTTGTCCAAGATTTTGCAGAACCGTTGTGTTGGGTTTCGTACCTCAACCCAACCTACGCACTACAATTGCAACTTTTATCATAGTCAACCTCCAAAATAGTCTACCCCTTACGGATGGCGAGGGGTAGTTCCGCCATCCGGCCAAGGCCAATCAGGGGGATACGGTGATTCAATAAAAATGTCAACCAGCCTTGTTGGATGGCGAAATGAGATGCTTTTGGCCATTAATAATATATTGTCCGGGCCAAGATCAATATCAGAGCCGTAAAGCCTGTCTCCAACAATAGGATGGCCGAGCGCGCTCAACTGCGCCCGTATCTGATGCCGTCTGCCAGTAATAAGCCGGACCTCTATGAGGGAACGTCCGGCCATATCCCCCAGGGTTTTATAGAAAAGCCTTGCATGCTGTGCTCCAGGAGTGTCTTTATTCGCAAATATCATTTTTTTTTCTTGCTGTACCAGCCAGACCTGAAGGTCTCCCTCGGTATGAGATGGCTTTCCATAAACCACGGCATGATATATTTTTACAATAGTGTGCTCTCTGAACTGAGCTGAGATCCGGCTTGCCCCCTTGGAAGTCTTGGCAAACAGAACCACCCCTGCAACTGGTCTGTCAAGCCGGTGCACCAACCCCAAAAACACATTGCCTGGCTTCTGGTGCTTTAGCTTAAGCCAATGCTTGGCCATATCAAACAGCGTAGACCGATTAGTATGATCCCCCTGGACAAGCAGCCCATGTGGTTTGTATACGCCCAGCAAGTGGTTGTCTTCGTAAAGGATATTCCTGGAGAACTCCTCAAAAAAAGATTTTTCACAAAGGGCGTCTATCTTGAAGTCCTTTTTTGTGGTAGGAGAATACATTAGATTAATATAGAGTAATTTTATTGCGTTGGGAAGATGAAGCAGATATCCACCTTAAAACCAAATAAAGAGACGATGTTGTTGTTGTTCAGGGAGAGCGGACTTACGCTTTCCAGCGTGCAACTCGATCAATTCTGGACATTTCATCAGCACCTTAGACTTAAAAACGATGATCTCGACCTTACCCGTATTCGCCGGTTTGAGGATTTGGTATACAAACACTACATAGACTCTGCTATTGTCACAAGGTTTATAACCCTCGCCTCGCCTATATTGGATATAGGAACAGGCGCAGGTTTCCCTGGAATTCCCATAAAAATTATGGGGCCTTCCCTGAAATTTGTGCTTTCTGAAAGCCGGCAAAAGCGCGCTGGTTTTTTAAAGGAAGTCTGCGCCATGCTCAATCTGGAAGGGATGGAGATATTTTCACACAAAGTCACTCGCCACACTACGGCTGTTGATCTATCGTGTCAGGTTAAAAGTGTTATTACCAGGGCTGTTGAGCCTATCATAGAGACACTTCATAGGATTGCCTCTCTCTTGCCGGTTGATGGCGAGGCAATTTTTATGAAAGGGCCGTCTTGCCAGCCGGAAATTGATGAGGCGCTTGCTTGTTTGGGGAGGGAATATGAACTTAGTCAAGACATATCATATTCCATACCTGAGACTAATCATCTCCGCCGCCTGCTGGTCTTTACAAGAAAAAAGGTAGTTAATGAAATCCATGAGAGAGAGGTCGTTGTGAACCATAGCAGTTTCAAAGAAAAAGAGATCACCAGCAGATCCAACCCAGTGTTTAAGAGGCTTTCCGGCCTTCTCACTGGCAAAGGGATAAAAAAAGAGGGGTTAAGTCTTTTATCCGGCGCAAAATATGTAAAAGAAACGCTTGCCGAATTTGCTTGCCATTGCGTAGGCTGGATTACTCATGACTTTGGCGATCCGCCTCCTTCTTTAGCGCCTCCTGATATTGTTTGGTACAAGTTGGGAAAAGAACTATTCCATGAGTTGAATATTTATGGCACAAACAACCCGATTCTTCTTATCAAAACGCCAGAGATTAGCGCCTGGTCTGATATTGATCAGCCAGAGGGGTGCACGTTGTTTATTCCATTTCAAGACCCTGCAAACGTGGGAACAGCCATACGTTCCGCTGCTGCGTTCGGAGTAGCTCAGGTGGTTTTATTAGAAGAAGCAGCTCATCCATTTCATCACAAATCGCTGCGCGTTGCCGGGAGCACGGTATTTAGAGTCCCCATATTCAGAGGGCCGTCGATCAAAAATTTATCCGTTACATCGCTTCCTGTTTTTGCCTTGTCCTCACATGGAAGCCCTTTGCCTGATGTCCGGTTTCCCAAAAGTTTTGGACTTGTTGCAGGAGTTGAAGGACCTGGACTACCTGAGAATAGCTTTTCTGGACAGCTTTTATCAATTCCAATGCAACAAGGGGTTGATTCGCTAAACGCTGCCACAGCAATTGCCATTGCCCTCTATCAGTGGAAAACGCAAACGGGTTTTGATCCGGGCTTATGATGCTCCTTATAATATAAGGAAAGTTGTTTTGGATTTTTTAATACATCTGGATACAAGCCTTGCGGAACTAATCTCACAATACGGTAAGCTCATCTATATAATCTTGTTTGCTGTAGTATTTGTTGAGACCGGTCTTGTTGTTATGCCGTTTTTACCAGGAGATTCCCTGCTTTTTACAGCAGGCGCATTTGCCGGAGCTGGAACGCTGAATTTTAATATTATAATTATATCTCTAATTATAGCAGCGATAGCAGGCGATACAGTGAACTATGTATGCGGAAGGTATTTTGGGGAAAGGGTGTTGGCTTGGCAATGGAGGTCTAAACCTCTTGTCAACCCTGTATATATTGAGAAGACAAAAAATTTTTACTCCAAGTATGGCTCCAAAACAATAGTGTTGGCAAGATTTGTTCCGATCATTAGAACGGTTGCGCCTTTTGTGGCTGGCATTGGAGAAATGAACTACGGAAAATTCATAACATATAATGTTATTGGAGGGATTATGTGGGTAATCTCTCTTTCTGTTTGCGGTTATTATTTCGGACAACTGGAGATTGTTAAAGACAATTTTGAAAAGGTGATCTTAGGTATTATATTTATATCTATAATCCCTATTTTTTTAGAGATATACAAAGAAAAAAAGAAGAAGGGACAATAGTAATGCAAGGCGCGCGCGACTGGTACGTTCTGCATACAAAAAGCCGGTTTGAAGAAGTAGTTTCAGAAGGACTTTCAAAAAAGACTCTCGATGCCTTTCTCCCCAAAATAGCCACCTTAAGCAAGCGCAGAGATCGGCGTCAAGTTATCCGGGTGCCATTATTCCCCGGATATGTGTTTGTAAAAAGTGACCTCAATCCCGAAGAACGTCTTAAAATTATTAAGACCATTGGTGTAGTTCGCATTGTGGGAAACAACGATGGTCCTATCCCTGTCTCTGGTGATGTAATAAATTCGCTTCAAATCATGACAGCGGGAGACTCTAACGTATATGTGGAAAGCGCTCGCCTGCACAAAGGGGATAAGGTAATCGTCGTGTCAGGTCCGTTTACAGGCATTGTCGGAATATTTGTGCGCTATCAGGGAATAGGAAGAGTGGTGGTGACTGTAGATCTCTTGGGCCAATCAGCCGCTGTGGAAGTAGACGAAAGCCTTGTGGAACGGATTTTATAACTATTCTGGTAGGCGTAAGGTGGACCCATTTGTCAAGACAGTTTTTTTGAAAAATCAAGTTACACTTTAGGGCGATTATTTGTTTTTATTTATGTGCCCATACTCCCTGAACTGAGGGTTATCCATAGCCAGGTTTTGTCCGTTCGCAGCCCTTTCGCGAAGCATGACGAATAGACTGGACCTGACTGTGAATAACCTGGTCAAAAGCCGTAGCGGCAATCAATTCGCTCTTTGAAAATAGACTTCCGTCGGTGTCCGATATCTCAGCGCCTGGTGAAGACGGTCATCGTTGTAGAAATTGAAGTAGGAATGGATTCCCTGTTTTCCCTCTGGTACTGTCTCATAATGCATGAGACGGTGTGTGCTTCCTTCTTAAATTTTCCACTTGGTTCTCCTCTTCTTTGCTCCCAAGTGTAACTTAGCACACTGTCCAAATTTTGTGGTCCATCATAGTAAAAAATAACTATCAGCTATTTTCTGTCTTGCCTTTTAGCTAATTCTTGTTAATATATCTATATGCACAAAATTGCTTTCAGTAAAAATGCAGACAAGGCTCTTCGAAGAATGCCGCGCAATATTGCGTTAAATATCGGGAAAAAAATTCAAGAATTAGCGAATAATCCCAGTGAAATGCGTAATGTAAAAAAATTAACAAATCACCCAGGCTATAGACTTCGAGTTGGTGATTGGAGAATTGTCTACACTGTTAATGACAATGAACTTTTAATCCACGTTATCAACGTAAAAACTCGGGGGGAGATATACAAATGAATGTTCAAATTATAGAAAAAAACGGAAAACCCGAATGGGCTGTTATTCCTTTCAGCGAGTACAAAAAATTTCAAGAAGCACTGGAAGATGCTGAGGATATAAAAGATATAGAAAAAAATTTCAAAGCTATTCAGGAAGGCAAAGAAATAACAGTTCCAGGTGAAGTCACCTTTGCCATTCTTGACGGAATCAGCCCTATCCGTGCATGGAGAGAGCATAAAAAAATCAAAATGAATGAGTTGGCTAAAAAGGTTGGCATCAGCGCAGCTTATCTTTCTCAGATAGAGAACGGTAAAAGAAATCCCACAATTGATTCATTAAAAGCAATTGCCAATGAATTAAACATTGAAGTTGAAATGCTCATATAATTTGCAACACTTGATAATTATGACAATAAACGCTCATGAAAAGTCTATTTTCACCCCCAATGATGAAAACGTTGTGATACAATAGTCGTGGAAAGATGGGCAAAGGTCGTAATGTTTATGGTGGCATGGGTGTGGCGATTCTGTGGTGGATGATCTTAAATAGTGCCTGAACGAAAACTTTTAATCTGGTTCAAGATCAAGGAAGATTAGTCGTCGTCCGACTTGATCGGACGATCCAGGATATTGGTTAACACCTGGTTTGCCCGATCAAGTCGGGCAATGACTACATGTTGCTGATTGAGTATTTTGAGGATTAAAATATGAGCCTGACGTGG
>JAZDIE010000348.1:0-2261 GCA_043805295.1 Pseudomonadota bacterium | reverse complement strand
GAAAAGGATTTGACCGTACAGATTCACTTTCTGTCAGATTTTTTGATCAGAAAGGATATGATATCACTCTCACCCCCGCACAAGTCACAGATACAGGAGTTATTGTAGCAGTTCCGCCGTATGTTGATTTTGAAAATTATGCATTCAAACCAGGAACAGTAAATGTTCAGATTCTCAGCCAATCTGGGGCCAATGCTTCCAACTCAGTAACGCTCGATATCGGTGATCTTCCCAAGTTTATAGAGCCACCAGGTACTATTACGATTCAATTTCTAGAGGAGACAATAGAGCAGATAAGGGACACAAAAAGGCATATGCTCATTGTGCAAAACCTGACAAAGACTTCATTACCACCTGATTCAATTGCATCCCTTGACAAGCTTGCTGCCAGGTATGCTGCGCTCAAAGAAGAAGTGAGGTCAGTTATGGCAGATAAATCCAAAAAAGTTCCATTTGCAGAGATTGACGGCCAAACTTTATTCTACGACCAGGAAACGCTTGCAACAGCTGATCGGCTGTTTGGAAGCCTCATGCAGGAGCCGTTAACATTATCAGATTCTGGCTCAATCATGGGAGTAGCTACCGCAAGCGCTGCCAGTACGACCAGCTGCCCACCCCTTGAAGGACTAGAACTTAGCGCGGTGATAGCATGTGTGCAGAGATACATAAGCGTTGGCGATGTAGCTATGTCATTATTAGAAGCTGCCAATGATGCACACTTCAAGAATCCATTAGTAGAAAAGGGCTTTAAGGGTCTTTCATTTTTATCAGATGTAGGTTTTTTCGCTTTTACCCTTCCGGGAATGTACGAGGTTTATCAGCAAGATCTTGATACAATCACTGCCCTAACAAACGTTGAGGAATATGAGATTGCTCGAGTAAGGAATTATTATCTTGACAAACTAGCCTTAAAAGCATTGGGACCTCTTGGCACAGGAATGGGAATTATTAGAGATTTAATTATGGGATCACAGGATGATTCGTATCGTAAATGGCTTCATCAAACAACGCTTGCCGGAACCACCGCGTTCTACGCGCCGCAACCTGATCAAGGCGGGCAAAAATCAGGCTTGAATTTCATAGTCTGTGGCGACCTCTGCGGGAAAGAACAAAAAGATTTTGCAGTAATGGTTGGCGTAAAAGGTAAAGGCAGGGTAACAAGTACGCCTGGTGGTATCAGTTGTTTGGGGGATTGCACAGAGATTTATGGAAGTGATGTCGCTGTAGTTAAACTATTTGCCGCGCCAGAAAAAGGATATGTTTTTAAAGGATGGTCACTTGGATGTGCAGGAAAAGGAATCTGCATGCTTCCTTTCGGAAAAGATAAGGCAGTTATTGCCACATTCGAGGAAGAGCCAGAGGAAGATACGGATACTTTTGAAGATATGGATAGACGCATAGATGGCATCTGCGATCCAGATGAAGATCCGGAAAAGGATAACTGTTTACCGGTTAAGAGGGGGACCCAATTCTTTGGGCAATAGTTTCTCGCATGACGGACATTTTTTGCCTGCGGAACTTTAACTAAATATGTAATTTTATATAAGATTAAATAAAAAAATGAAAACAAACAATCAAAACTCTATCTCGCTGCTAGCAGCGAGAGAAAAAAATCCCGGTTTCGCAATCTTTATAGTGGCTGTTTTTGTGGTCACAGCGTTTTCGGTGGTTTTTGCTATCCACGCCAATGCTCAAAAACCCCTTACTTCGCCTCGTGAAGCCTGCCAATTTTATCAAAATACGTGGGAAAAAGGCCTCATCTCTGTTGTTAGTGATACAGAAAACGAATGTTTGGTAAGGGTTGGCGATAATAATACTGGTTTTGGATATACGCGCTATTATTACTCGGGCAACAAACTTTGTGTGGAAAATTCGGGTGAATATTATGGACTATCTAGCCCCCAAACACAGTGCGAAACAATCTCACAAAAACAGCAGGATATTCCCGGCAAAATTGTAACGCCACCAACAAAGCAGCCGGCAGTACAGCCGGCAGTACAGCCGTCAGACATTGAGGAGAGCGTGAGCCCAACATTTAACAATCTCGTTAAGGCCTTAGATAAAATTTTAAGCGGGCTCTTAAATGTTCTTTACAATATCCTCAACTGGATCTTTGGGATCTTTTCAAAAAAATAAGCCCGCTGAAAAATCCTTTTGCCGAGCCGTCCGAGCAAAGTCCGCAAAGCCCCGCCGCTTAGAAGAATAAATCTGGCGCGCGCAAATTCAAAAATGCGAACAAAACTTTTCTGTGGTGTGACGAG
>JAZDIE010000347.1:0-3754 GCA_043805295.1 Pseudomonadota bacterium | reverse complement strand
GTAAATGACTGGCTGAAGGGTGAAACTATATACCCTATATATCTTGAAATGAGTCCTTCTGGCACATGCAATCATCGCTGCACCTTTTGTGCGCTTGATTATATGAAATATCAAAAAAGATATTTAGATACTCAAGTTTTGAAAGAACGCCTGCAAGAGATGGGAGATCTTGGAATTAAAAGCATTATGTATGCGGGCGAAGGAGAACCCCTGCTTCATCCAGATATTGCTAATATCATAAATCATACAAAGACATCAGGCATAGATGTAGCATTAACGACAAACGGAGTGCTGCTAAATAAAACTCTTGCAGAAGAAATACTCGGAAACGTCGAGTGGATCAAGGTCAGCATAGCAGCAGCAACCGATGAAACATATTCTAAAATCCATAGAACCAAGCCATCAGACTTTGCCATTGTTTTGGAAAACATGGCCTATTCGGCTCGACTCAGACAAGCAAAAGGATACAAATGCACCCTTGGAATGCAGATATTGCTGATTCCGGAAAATGAACATGAGGTATGCCTTTTAGCTGAAACAGCCAAGGGGATCGGCATGGATTACCTGGTTGTAAAGCCTTACTCTCAGCATCCAAAAAGTAAAACCCAAAAATATAAAGAGATCGAATACAGTAAATATCTTCATCTGGGTGAAAAACTGGAAAGAATAGAAACTGAAAATTTTCAGGTCATATTCAGAACGCGCACCATGATGAAGTGGGATCAGGGGTTACGCCCCTACGAACGGTGTTTAGCACTCCCTTTTTGGTCTTATATAGATGCAGGAGGAAATGTCTGGGGTTGCAGCATATATCTCGGAGATGAGAGGTTTTGTTTTGGCAATCTTCATGAAAAGACTTTCCAAGAGATATGGGAAGGTAAGAAGAGACTAGATTTTTTAAAGAAGTTTGAAGAAAGCTTTGATATTGGAAAATGCAGAATCAACTGTAGGATGGATGAAATAAACCGGTATCTTTGGGAATTGATAAATCCCTCAACTCATGTTAATTTTATATGAAAAGTAATTTATATAGCGATATAACAGCAGTAGTTTTGAAAAAACTCTACCAAATAATGGTGACTATAAGAAGATTTGAAAAGTGTAATACTCTCCAAAAACTGGACAGAACAATTAGGTGGGTAGTAGCCTGTTAGAACCTTAAGAGAGGGGGCAGGATGGGGAACCCTCTGTGCCAATGTACAAGTGAGACACTTCCCCCCATGTAATTTAGAGTATATAATGAGGACGGGAATGAGAGATATTGCGATAGAGCGACCTGATCAGGTTTGGGGCGCTGATATTAGTGTGCCGCAGCAATCAACGTGCAGGCGCAGGTTGCAAACCACCGTAAGCGGGGCTTGGGCCAAAAGCTCTGGTAGTGAGCATTACGGAAAAGGCATCATAAAAAGTGTCAGGTGTGAACCAGAGAAGACGAACAACCGTGAACCACAGTTCAATAGAGGTAGCGTGATCCTGGTTCAGGCTCTTGCGTTGAACTGCGGGAACCTTTGATGGCGATGCAAAGGGAAAGGCACAAGCGTAAAAAGTGAGGCTGAGAGTGTATCGATACGACATCAAGGGGCGGAGCGATCTGTAGTAGTGATGAAAGCCTTGTAATGAGGCTGGAGCAGAAGGAACGTTTCCGAATGACAAAGCCATTTAACATTTCCAAAACCGTTATTTGGAGAGCCTATCAAAAGGTGAAAGCAAACAGAGGCGTAGAGTGTCTGAACGGAAGCTGGTTAAGGCTTTGATTTTATATGGTTATCAGCAAATAAATATTTAATATCAATATGTTAAATAGTTTTTGTTCAGGCACTAGCTAGACAATAGCAGGCTACGCGATCATAAGGAGCAAAATTATGCCGATTATTTCCATGTTTTATGGGATCATCATTCGCTTGTATCTCCTCGACAACAAACATCACCACCTGCCGCACATCCACGCGAAATACGCCGAGTTTGAGACGTCCATTGACATCGAAGATGGCGAGGTTCTCGCCGGCGAGTTACCCCGCAAGCAGTTGAGGCTGGTGCAGGCATGGATCGAACTGCACCGCGACGAGCTGCTAGCCGATTGGGAGCTAGTGGTCAGTGGCGAAAACCCCTACAAAATCGATCCACTGTAAGGTAGTACTATGTACTGGGATGTAAGAATCGTCAAACCGTTGCCAGACTATCGTATCTATGTCGAGATCGAGGATGGGCGAAAGGGAATATTTGACTTGAAGCCCTATCTTGATCATGGCGTATTTCGCGAGCTTCGGGGTGTACACTACTTCAATCAGGTGGGCATCCTGTTCGGTGCAGTCACATGGCCTCACGAGCAGGATATTGCGCCGGAGACACTGCTTGCCGAAATGGTTCCCCTTGATCCGAACCTCGCGCCTAGCAACGAGTTGCAACCGACACGCTCCGCGTGCGGTTGAACTCGAGCGATATAGAATAGACAGCCACAAGCTTATCTATCATGTTCCCAGGATAAATGACTGGCTGAATGGCAAAAACATATACCCTATATATCTAAATGAGTCCTTAAACGGAGCGCTCCTAAATAAAACCTTTGCAGAGGAGATACTGGAAAGCCTTGAATGGATCAAGGTCAGCATGGCAGCGGCGACCGATGAAACTTATTCTAAAATTCATCGAACCAAGTCGTCAGACTTTGCCACTGTTCTGGACAACATGGCCTATGCGGCTCGACTCAGACACGAAAAAGGATACAAATACACCCTCGGAATGCAGATATTGCTAATTCCGGAAAATGAGCATGAAGTATGCCTTTTGGCTGAAACAGCTAAGGGAATCGGCATGGATTACCTGGTTGTAAAGCCTTACTCTCAGCATCCAAAAAGCAAAACCCAAAAATATAAAGAGATCGAATATAGTAAATATCTTCATCTGGGTGAACAACTGGAGAAAATAGAAACTGAAAATTTTCAGGTCATATTCAGAGCGCGCGCCATGATGAAGTGGAATCAGGGGTTACGCCCTTATGAACGGTGTTTAGCACTCCCTTTTTGGTCTTATATAGATGCAGGGGGTAATGTCTGGGGTTGCAGCATATATCTCGGAGATGAGCAATTCCGATACGGCAATATTTATGAAAACACTTTTCCTGAAATATGGAACGGGGAAAAAAGGCTGGGTTTTTTAAAGATGTTTGAACAGCGCTTTGATGTCAGCGAATGCAGAATCAATTGCAGGATGGATGAAATAAACCGGTATCTTTGGGAATTGACAAATCCTCCATCTCACGTGAATTTTATATGAAAATTAATTTACACAGCGATATTACAGCAGCAGTATTGAAAAAACTCTACCAAATAATGCTGACTATAAGAAGATTTGAAGAAAAAATAATAGAAGTCTATCCAGTGCAAGACATGAAAACCCCTGTCCATCTTTATATAGGACAAGAAGCAGTAGCAGCCGGGGTTTGCGCCAACCTGGAACAAGAGGATTGTATCTTTAGCACCCATCGTAGTCATGGCCACTATCTTGCAAAAGGTGGGGATCTTAAAAAAATGATAGCGGAACTTTATGGGAAAAGTACAGGTTGTTCCAGAGGCAAAGGCGGTTCAATGCATCTTGTTGATATAGGTGTCAATTTTATGGGCAGTACAGCTATTGTAGGAGGGACAATACCTATAGGAGTCGGATTAGGGCTTTCAATCAAGCTCAATAAGACCGATCAGATAAGCTGTGTATTTTTGGGAGACGCGGCTATTGAAGAAGGGGTTTTTTATGAATC
>JAZDIE010000346.1:0-3849 GCA_043805295.1 Pseudomonadota bacterium | reverse complement strand
GAATAACGAAGCAAATGTGGTCTTTATATGGGACGCTGACGGCGACAGGTTTAATATAGTGACTATCGCCTCTGTTGATGACGCTATGGCTGCTAAAGAGATAGGTCTGGAAGTGGAGCCGCTTGATTCAGACCGTTCTTGCGTTTATTTCAAGCCTAATCAGATATATTTCATGCTGACTGCGGTCAAGCTGGAAGCCCTTGCAGCCTCAGGCGATCTTGGGCAATACAATTGGATCATTGCTACCACCTATCCAACCTCTCGTTCAATCGGAGAGTTGGCCTTAAGTTTTAATAATCGATACAAGACAAACCTCAAGACCTTTCAGGCGCCAGTAGGGTTTAAGTACTTTGGGGATTTTGTCCATGAGATAGAGACCAAACTTATCGGCGACAACAATGATGTGACGCTGACAGATGTCATAGGAGAAAAACATAACCTGGGACGTACTCCCAGAATCCTTATTATGGCTGAAGAAAGCGGCGGCGCATCCATGGGTACGGCTGGTTTTTATGCAAGCGCAAAGGGTTTCAGAAAAAGCCTTGCCTTAAAAGAAAAGGACGGCATGCAGATAGGCGTTATGGCTATTGCGCTTGCGGCCAGGCTCAAGGGAGAGGGTAAAAGCTTTGCTGGATTTTACAGAGAAAAGATAGAAGAAAACAATATAGTATATTGCCATTACAATCGGACAGATGTGACATTGTTCGACGAGTCCTTGCGGGGCGAGGCGCGTATAAATGCAGAGGCCTTGGGAAACGAGCGCAAAGAAAAGATCGTGCGGTTTTTTAAGTCGCTTACCTTACTTTCCCCAGATGCAGCGCATGAGCAGATCCGAAATAGGGTAGATATAATTTTGCCATCCATAAAATCACTCTACTGGGCAGGGGATGGCTCATACATAGATTTTGGAGATACATGGTTCGGCTTAAGGGCGTCCGGCACAGATGCGGTGTTGAGATATTACATTGAAGGAAAAGAGCGCAGCCGTATAGACATGCTGGCAGTGGCGCTGATGCATGTAAGGATTTGAATGAGTATGAAAGATATACAGAACCAGCCAGATACCCGCAATATCGCCATCGACAAGGTGGGCGTAAAGGATATACGCTATCCGATATCGGTCTATGACAGAAAGAATAAGGTGCAGCATACAGTGGCTACAATCAATATGTATGTTGATCTTCCCACTTACTTTAAAGGCACCCACATGAGCCGGTTTGTGGAGATCCTTCACCTGGTGCGCTCCGAGGTCTCTCTTAAAAACATAGCCAATATTCTAGGTCAGATGAAATCCTCCCTTAGCGCAGCGTCAGCTCACATTGAAATTGCATTTCCTTACTTTATCGAAAAATCAGCGCCGTTAAGCACTTGCAAGTCCCTTATGGATTATACTTGCAGGATTATAGGGAGCAGCGATCAGTCAGACGCAGTAGATATTGTCGCAGAGGTGATTGTGCCTATAACCACGGTCTGCCCGTGCTCTAAGGAAATCAGCGACTACGGCGCTCACAACCAGCGCGGGAATGTACATGCCAGGCTGAGATTCAAGAGATTTATATGGTTTGAGGATATCATCAGCCTGATAGAGCAGTCGGCTTCAAGCGATGTCTATGCGATTCTGAAGCGAGAGGACGAAAAGCATGTAACCGAGGCTGCGTATAATAACCCTATGTTCGTGGAGGACGTGGTAAGAAATATAGCGGAAAAGCTGGGGATGGATCGAAATATCACCTGGTTTTCAGTGAGCGCTGAAAACTTTGAATCTATTCATAATCATAGCGCGTATGCTTATATAGAAAGCAAAGGCGAAAAGGCGTGATAGTCGCGTTGATAGGGTATCGTTGCACCGGCAAGACATCGCTGGGGAAAGGGTTGGCGGCGCGTCTTTGCTGGAGATTTGTTGATTCCGATGCCTTTATCGAACAAAAAGCCGGAAAATCCATTGATGAGATAGTATCACAGGGAGGCTGGCCCCTGTTCAGGGAGATGGAAAAAGAGGCTATAAAAGAACTTGTCGCTTTAGACCATGTAGTGCTTGCCACAGGAGGCGGGGCTGTCCTTGCCCAGGGAAATGTGCAATTGCTTCAGGAACAAGGGGTGGTAGTCTGGTTAAAGGCTGATGCCCAGACCATAAGGGATCGGATGCTGGCAGACCCCAAAACTATCCTTCAGCGTCCTGGACTGACGTCGCAAGGCGCGCTGGACGAAATAGAAACAGTGCTGGCTGAGCGAACTTCTATCTATGAAAAAGCCGCGCATATAATTCTGGATACGTCCGTAAAGCCGGTCAGTTGGCTTTCAGAAGAGGCGCTGGTACTATTATACAATAATCAGATGGCAAAAGAGCGGCTTTTTAGAGAATAAAAAGCTGCCAGGCACTAATTATTGGGGGTAATTATTCATCAGGTGTTGTCGTGAAACAATGTTTTTCATGTAAAACTGAACTCCCTGCCGACATCCGGCCAGGCCGTAGGGATGAATGCCCATCGTGTAAAAGAGACCTGCATGTTTGCCTTAATTGTAAATTTTATGACCCTGGATCATACAACGACTGTAGAGAACCAATAGCCGATCCTGTTATTGAAAAAGAACAATCCAATTTTTGCAGCTTCTTTCAATTCAAGGATATGGAATCCAACGACAAAGCGACTCAAGGAAAGCATACGGCGCTTGATGCGCTTAATAGATTGTTTGGATGTATGTGAGCTATACTAACTTAACAATGCTGTTTTTTCTTTATTTGTGAGAATAACCATGACCGATTTTGTAAGATTGATTGAGAAACTCAAACTAATTGAAGCGCTCTACTCAGGCGCCACAACTCCAGGTGAACGTATCGCAGCCGAGAACGCACGGCAAAAAATAAGGGATAAGATAGAGCACTACAAGAAAGCAGATCCCCCGATAGAGTATAAATTTACGTTGCAAAGCACATGGTCAAGAAGGTTGTTTGTTGCCTTGCTTAGACGCTATGACATCAAGCCGTATCGGTATTATCGCCAGCGGCACACTACTGTAATGGCCAAAGTTTCCAAAACATTTGTGGACAAAACATTGTGGCCTGAGTTTTTGGAACTCGATAAGGAACTCACCACTCATATTAATGAGACCACTGAGAAAATAATTAACGAGGCTATTTTCAGAGACAGCTCTGAAGCCGAAGAGATTCGAGCAATAACCCATCAGGAGATAGGGGATAGCGTAATAATGCCATAGAGACGGAAATGGATAGGCGCGGATGCGCCCCCCATTATTTTTGATAGATTGTGGGCACGATATATTTGAATTGATGTGTGACTGCTGTAAGGCTTTCTGAATGCCCGATAAAGAAATGCCCGCCAGGCTTCAGGCTATTGAAGAACTTGTCTATTAATGACTGTTGCGTGGAACGATCAAAATATATCATTACATTTCTGCAAAAAATAACGTTGAATTTATTGCTAAAGGGGAAAGTCTCTGTCAGATTGAACCTCCGGAATGTAGTCATATTGGCGATCTGCTCGCTTATGTGGTAAGACATTCCTTCTTCGCGTTTGATTTTTTTAAAAAAAAGATTTCGAGCTGATTCAGGAACAGTTTCCATTATGCTGTCTGAGTATATGCCTGCCATTGCTTTTTGCAGGACACGGGTTGATATGTCGGTTCCAAGGATTTTAATGTCATAATCCAAGTTTGCCGGGGACTTTAAATGCTTTAGTATGGTCATTGCAAGGGTGTACGGCTCTTCGCCTGTTGAACATCCCGCGCTCCATAAGCGGATATGTTCGTTTTTGTTTTCACGATCAAAGAGTTTTGGATAGACGCTTTTTGTGAGGAAATCAAAATGTACCGGTTCCCTGAAAAACCGTG
>JAZDIE010000345.1:0-13118 GCA_043805295.1 Pseudomonadota bacterium | reverse complement strand
GCCCAGTATGTTTTTGATTGCTTTTTTATATTTTGTGCGTTCATTTTTAGTTGCCTGTTCTCATGGAACAGACAATTTCATACGTATTATTTTAGTTGTTTGAAAAGTATGCTTAAATTTTATCTCTTAAATCCCCTTTATCAAGAGGGGTGTCCCGTCTTGCGGGACGGGGTGTGTCTGGCCCAGGCTAAAGCTACCCATTAACATAACACACCCCGTCTGCTTCGCATCCACCCCTCTTAATAGAGGGGATTTTCAATATATCCTGTGTCATGAATATGCAAGCCCAGTTTTTCAAAAACCTAAAATGTTACTAATAAATCAACAAATAAACTCAAAGATGTAATACTGGCTTGCCCGATCAAGCATGCCCTCTGACTTGATCAGGGGGTCGGGCGAGGTTACAGACAATTTCATATAAACTCTGAACGGTTATGTGGGTTTTAGTGTCTTCAGACTTCGGTCTATCCACCTAATTCTTCATAATGACGCCAGCCGCTCCATAAGCATAGCGCCGTTTGCAATAGAGCTGCTGTTTGCTGCGGATTTTTCGTTGAACCCTCTGTTTGTGCAAGGGACAGGACGATCAGTCGCAAACATGGCAAAAGGGACAGGCTCTCGCGTATGGGTCATTAGAGTAATGGGGGTATAGTGATCAGTAACGACCATTACCCTGAATTCGCTCGGATGACGACACCTCAGGCCTTTAAGCACTCGTCCCACTACATGCTCGTCAAACGCCTCTATTGCCTGAACCTTATCTTGCAGGCTGCCGTTATGGCTTGCCTCGTCAGGCGCTTCTACATGAAGATAGATAAAATCGAGTTTATCGAGTGCGCGCAAGCAGTAATCCGCCTTGCCTGCGTAGTTGGTATCAAGATAACCTGTTGCGCCCGGCACAGTGATCACTTCAAGGCCAGCGGATATAGCGATTCCTTTAAGAAGATCCACGGCAGAGATCATGCCTCCGCGCAACCCAAATCTTTCATGGAATGGCTGAATTTTCAAGGGATGCCCTTGACCCCAGGGCCAGATATCGGTTGCAGATTTTTCCCCTTTATTGATCCGTTCTTTGTTTACGGGGTGATCAGCAAGAATCTGATGAGCCTGGCGGATAAGATCAAGCAGTATAGGCGCAGGACTTAGTCTGTCAAGATACTCTTTGACTGGTTTTCCTGTGATATCGTGAGGCGGGGTGGTTTCCACATCGGTCTTGCCGTTTCTCCAGACCAGGATGTGGCGGTACCCCACCCCTGGGAAAAACTGAAATGTATTATTTCCGAGCGCCCTATCCAGTTCCTGGATCAGGACGCGCGAGTCAGCGCTTGAGATATGGCCTGCGCTGTAGTCGTTCATTTCGAGCGCGCCATGTTTTGAGGCAAGAGTCACCAGATTGCACCTGAAGGCCACGTCAAAAGCCTCAAGTTTTATTCCAAGGCTTGCCGCCTCAAGCGGACCTCTTCCTGAAAGTATGCTCCGTGGATCATATCCCAGGAGTGTAAGGTTTGCAGTATCGCTTCCAGCCTCGCATCCAGATGGGATGGTTGCTGCAAGGCCAAGCTCGCCGTGATCTGCGATCCAGTCCATGTTTGGAGTTTTTGAGGCCTCAAGCGGGGTTTTATCCCCCAGGGAGGGAATCGGATAATCCCCCATTCCGTCGCCGACTAGTATTACATATTTCATGTTGTCTCACTGTAAATATTCAGGGGTATAGACTGAAGGCTGAAGGTTTTTAGGTAAGGTCTTGAATAGCTTGATTTGTGCTTTGCAAGATGTTTCATGGCCTTCAGTCTATACCCCTGACTTTGAATGGTTACGTCTCGTTTTCTATTCTTATAATCATAGTCTTTGCCTGGACTATAGGGAGGTTGTCTATCTCAGCAAGGGCGGATCGGACATTGGCCTCACGCGCCTTATGCGTGATCATTACTATTGGCACAGCGCCAAGTGATCCTCTTCCTATTTGTTGTACTGATTCGATGCTGATTTGATGCGCCCCCAGCACGCCCGCAATTTTTGAAAGCACATTAGGGCTGTCCATGGCTGTGAATCTGAAGTAGTAGTTTGTTTCAAGCTCTTCAATGTTTTTAATGCGCTGTCTGCATACAGCATCTGGCTGATAGCCTATTGCAGGCGTTCTTCCGACAGAACCGAACGCTATATTTCTGGCTACATCGACCAGGTCGCTTACTACAGCGCTACCGGTTGGCAGCATCCCTGCTCCCCTGCCATAGAAAAGCACATCTCCAACCATGTCGCCTGTTACCCTCAGCGCATTGAACGAATCGTTCACATTGGCAAGCATTGTGCGCGCAGGAATCATTGTGGGATGGATTCGGGCCTCAAGGCCGTTTTGGGTATGCTTTGCTATTGCAAGCAATTTGATTGTGTAATCGAATCGCTCTACAAATTCTATGTCAAGCGGAGTAATGCTTGATATTCCTTCGGTATATATCGCGTCAAATTGGATAGGCGCTCCAAAACAGAGCGTTATGAGAATGGCAAGTTTATGGGCTGTGTCAATACCTTCTACATCCAGGGTGGGGTCTGCCTCGGCATACCCTTTTGCCTGGGCCTCTTTGAGCGCTGAGGCAAAGGATGCGCGTTCGCAAGTCATCTTGGTTAATATATAATTAGCAGTGCCGTTTAGTATGCCAAAGAGCGTTTTTATCTGATTAGCCACCAACCCTTCTTTTATGCCGTGTATTAAAGGTATCCCCCCCCCCACGCTCGCCTCAAACGAGATTTCCACCCTTTGCTCTGACGCTGCCTTGAATATCTCATTTCCATGAGTTGCAAGAAGCGCCTTGTTTGCAGTGACAATGTGTTTGTTGTTTGAGATAGCTTCAAGCACAAATGTCCGGGCAGGTTCATATCCGCCTATTAGTTCGACTATAACAGATATTTCAGGGTCATTGATCACCTCTCGGGCGTTTGTAGTCAAAATTTCAGGCCGTATAGGAACCCCTCGGTCAGTGGTTATATCAAGGTCTGCGATTTTTTTTATAACAATCGGGAATCCGAGCCTTGACTCAATCACTGATTTGTTTTCGTGAAGGATTTTGATCACACCTGTTCCAACAGTTCCAAGCCCGATCAATCCTATATTTATTGGTTTTTTCATCTTAATCCTCGGAGAGTTCGTTGTGGTTGCGGATAAGCTATGATATGACAAAGCGTATTTTTTTGCCATTGCAAAATATAACCTCATTCTTAGTACAAAGGCTATTAATCAGTCAAGGAGAGGGTGAGGGGAAACATGTGCGTCAGCGCTGGGTTTTAGTTAATGAGCTTGATCAAGCAATGTCTTATGATATACCTTGTTGCAAGATAGCTGTCGTTTTGCTAAAGGTTTGCACAACAGACATTTAATATTGATTTTATGCTGATATAATTATGACTTTTGATTTAATACACGGCCAGGAAAAGGCTATCGGATTTCTTAAAAGGGTCTATGAACGTGGGCGGCTTCCCCACGCGTTGCTTTTTACCGGCATTGACGGCATTGGAAAGAGATTGACGGCATATGCCCTGGCCAGTCTGCTCCAATGCGCTGTTGCCAGCGGTTCTAATGCGTGCGGTAATTGCCCTGCTTGTAAAAAGATCGCTTCAGGGAATCATCCTGATTTTTTTGTTGTTGAGGCATCGGGCGCTTACATCAAGATTGATCAGATAAGGGCGCTGCGAAAGGATTTTGCCCTTAAGCCGTTTGAAGGTAAGTGTAAGGTTGCAATTATTGTTGATGCTCATTTAATGAGGATGGAGGCTGCAAATGCCTTGCTTAAGATAACTGAGGAACCGCCACCGGACTCTTTTTTGATTTTAACCGCGCATCAGGTCTCAGATGTGTTGCCGACTATTGCATCCAGATGTCAACACGTTGAATTCGCTCCGCTGCCGTTTCAATTGATTATGAAAAAACTTATGGAGAATAAAAAACTCGACAATAGCCTTGCCTCTGCTGTTGCAGCATACGCTAATGGCAGTATGGGCGCAGCGATTGAAACTGATGCAGAGAAGGTAATGGAGGATCGTTTATATTTGATCGAAAAAATTGAAAATCTTTCTATTTCCAGGTTACGTAACGCATTTGATTTGGCTGCCTGGCTAGATGAAAAAAAGGATGACATGGATAAAAGTCTGGAAATGTTAAAGTCTTGGATAAGGGACCTTGTCCTGACCAAGATGTCTTCTCAGGGGATTATTAATCAAGACTTGGCAGAAAAGATATCGATTGCCGCCGCGCGTTATTCAATCTCTAATCTTGCGAGCAAACTAAAGATTATTCAAGACGCTCAAATTGCTTTAACAAGAAATCTTAATAGACGCTCGACACTGGAGGTCATGCTGATTCGGATGTGTCGTGTGGATATGGCATAAGCAACCATGAAAAATATTGTTGGGATAAAATTCAGGCAAGAGGGAAAGGTGTACGATTTTGACTCCAGACCGTACATTTTGGATCGCGGTTGTCATGTAATGGTTGAGACAGAGCGTGGTCTATGTTTTGGCACTGTGTGTACACCGACCCATGATGTGGAAGAAGGGGATAAGACAAGAAATGATCTTAAAAAGATTTTCAGGCCGGCGACCGAGGAGGATATTGACCGGCATAGGAAGAACCTGGATCAGGAGAGAAAAGGGTACCTTTCTTGCCTGAAGCTGGTCAAAGAGTTTAATGTTGAAATGAATCTTGTTGATGTGGAAATGCACTTTGATGGCAATAAGATGGTGTTTTATTTTACTGCTGAAGGAAGGATTGATTTTAGGGACTTGGTCAAAAGGCTGGTCAAAGAGCTTGGGACGCGTGTTGAGATGCGTCAGATAGGTGTGCGCCATAAGGCAAAGATATGTGGCGGGATGGGAAGGTGCGGCAGAGAGGTCTGTTGCGTATCATTATTTGATCAATTTTTTACGGTTTCGGTAAAGATGGCAAAGATTCAGGGACTTTCCCTGAACCCCACTAAGATTTCAGGGTCGTGTGGAAGGCTCATGTGCTGCTTATCTTTTGAATATGACATTTATCGCCGGTTAATAAAGGACTTGCCGTCTTGCGGTAGTCTTGTGGAGACAACGAGGGGGCGCGGGAGAGTCATTCAGCAGGAGATATTTAAAAATTGTGTGATTGTTCAGTTCGAGGATGGGACAACGGCGTCTCTTTCTACAAAAGAAATAAAGGGAATAGTTCTCCCTGAGCCTGCAAAGGGCCGTAAACGAAGCAAAGATCATAATGAAGAGAATAACGCGAAGTGTAAAAAAGAAACCAGGAACGAATCAATATTGGAAGGGGATAAGTCTTGAGTGATTCACGTTATATTACAACGCCTATCTATTATGTCAACTCCAAGCCGCACATAGGACATGCCTATTCTACGGTTGTAGCCGACATACTTAAGCGGTTCTACCGGATGAACGGGATGGACACATATCTATTGACAGGCACAGACGAGCATGGGGATAAGGTGCTAAAGGCGGCTGATGAAGCTGGCCTTTCTCCAATTGAATATGTGGATGAAATCAGTGGAATGTTTTTCAGGCTTTGGCCTGAGCTTGCAATTGACTATGACCAATTTATCAGGACAACATATCCTGGTCACAAAAAAGTGGTTGAGCAGATATTGGAATATGTAAACAATAGAGGCGACATATATTTTAGTGAATATGAAGGCCTCTATTGTGTAGGATGCGAGAGGTTTTATGCCGCAAGAGAGCTTGTTGATGGCAAGTGCCCGGACCATAATGTTGAACTGGTAACTGTAAAAGAGTCCAATTATTTTTTCAGGATGAGCAGGTATCAGCAGTGGCTTATCGACCACATTAACCAGCATCCTGATTTTATCGCCCCTGAAAGATATAGAAATGAGGCGCTGGCTTTTTTGAAAGAGCCGCTGGAAGACCTGTGTATCTCTCGTCCTAAATCCAGGTTGACATGGGGTATTAACATACCGTTTGATGATCAATATGTCGTGTATGTCTGGTTTGACGCCTTGCTCAACTATATATCAGCTCTTGGATATCCTGATGGAGAGCTGTTCACGAAGTATTGGCCATCTGCAACGCATATCATTGCAAAGGATATTCTCAAACCTCACGCAATCTATTGGCCAATTATGCTGAAGGCCGCAGGTATCCCCTTATATAAAGGCTTGCGGGTGCACGGTTACTGGAATGTGCACGAAAAGAAGATGTCAAAAAGTATTGGGAATGTGGTTGATCCTATATATCTTAAAGATGTCTATGGCGCAGATGCGCTTAGGTATTTTTTGGCGCGCGAGATGCCATTTGGTCTTGATTCAAACTTTAGTGAGCAGGTTTTTGTGCAGCGCATTAACTCAGACCTTGCCAATGATCTGGGTAACTTATTCAGCCGTACGGTCAGTATGGCGCATAAATATTTTAGCGGTATTATTCCAGAGCCGGACCGGGGATCTGAACAAGAGATTGATATTTTTATCCAACGCCAGGCGGCTGATACTGTAGGCGCGGTCAAGGATCAAATCAGCCAGTTCGCCTTTCACAAAGCGCTTTCCCTTATATGGGCCTTTATAGGCAGCCTGAACAAATACATTGACTCCAATGCGCCCTGGTCGCTTGCAAAGCAAAATGAACTTAGGCCCAGACTTGGATCTGTAATTTACAATACATTGGAAGGGTTGAGGGTTGTATCAGGACTTATAGCGCCGTTTATGCCGACTGCATCTGCAAGGATGAGGAGTACATTGGGAATTATTGATGATGGGCATGTTGATTTTGCTGGTCTTTCAGCCTGGGGGATGCTTTGTGCCGGGGTTTCAGTCGCTCCGTCCTTTGCGCTTTTCCCGAGAAAGGAGGCTAAATAATGCTCGCTACAAAACGTTATGACTATATACAGTTTGATAAGATTCAGGTTCATCCTTTTATTTCCAATCACCGTATTGTAAGCCCAACAAAGGTGGATCACTATGCTGTTGATATACTGAGAAATGGGCTGCTGGAACCGTTGGTCGTATGGGAAAGGAACAGCGGAGAATACTATCTTGTGGGAGGGTTTCATAGACTAGGAGCTATACGGTTGATTCGCGAAAAACATCCCGGATATTTTGATCGTGTGGATGTTCGCGTTGTATCCGGAGAGCTTGACGAAATTCGCGCCTTAAATCTAAAACTCAATTCCGACAGAGTTGACACAAAAATAACAGACTATTTTGAGACTGTGGTTTATTTAAATAATGCAAACTGGGACAAGGAGAAGATCGCAAGCTTTCTTGGCAAGAGCATTACTATGATAGAGGATATAATACGCTTTACTCCTGGCATGGACCGGCGACTCAGAAAGATGTTGGAAAACGGGGATATTTCATGGAGCAAGGCAAAAGGAATATGTCGTCAGATTCTTGAATCTCCACCTGAACAAGAATCAATAGTGGCTGACCGGTTGATCGGAGAGTTGCTGCAGGGAGAGGAGAGAGAAAAACCAAAGAGGCGGCTGGTATCTGCAAAGAGGTTGATCCACAGGCTTACAAAACGTGCGGATATTAATCCTGATAGATGTTATACCATAAATACAGAAGATATACTTGCTCTTCTTATGCTTTTGTCTGGCAAGGGGACTGAAGATTCACATTTGGATAGGGTGCGTAATTCTTTTCCCGGACTTATAGATTGAGATCTATACATAGCGTCATAAGTTATAGCGCAAGGCGCGACGTAGGCGAGGAGCGAGACGTACTTCCTGTACGTTGCAGCGACGAGTCAAGGAGCAACGAAGCGATCTGACTTATGACGCTATGTATATTTTATTAGGATTGACTTTACTTATAGCAGCCGCTATAGTATCAAAAGATCTTTAATCTTAGTTATATAAGGAGATTTAATGACTATCAAGAAGACCGATATCGCAGATAAAATTCACGAGCAACTCGATTTTGGATTGGACAAGAAAGAGTCTCTCAAAGCGGTTGAAACACTCCTTGAGATCATGAAACACACCCTTGAAAAAGGAGAAGACCTTCTTATCTCCGGTTTCGGAAGATTTTGTGTAAAGGACAAGTCAAAGCGGCGTGGCCGCAATCCTGCCACTGGAAATGACCTGATTTTACGGGAGAGAAGGGTTGTAACCTTCAGGTGTTCCGGCAAACTAAGAGAAAAGGTATCCTCTTCATAACAAAACAGGGGGGTATCTGTGCTTTCCCGAGTGTTGAGCAGCGCTTTATTAGGGGTTGATTCATACATTGTCGAGGTGGAAGTAGATATCACCCAAGGCCTTCCTTCCTTTTCGACTGTTGGACTTCCTGAAACTGCGGTTAAAGAGAGCAAGGATAGGGTAAAAGCTGCTATTCATAATTCCGGATACCATTTTTCTGATGATAGAATTACCGTTAACCTGGCCCCTGCTGACATAAAAAAAGAAGGGACAGGTTTTGATCTGCCTATTGCCATCGGTATACTTTCAGCCACCAATATTATTCCCCATCCCCCCCTTTCCGAGTATCTTCTGATCGGAGAACTTTCTTTGGACGGACGTGTAAAACCGGTCAAAGGCGCGCTATCTGTTGCTCTTGCTGCAAAGGCGAATGGTTTGCGCGGGATCGTTGTGCCCAAAGATAACGCCTTAGAAGCTGCGGTAGTGCAGGGGATTGATGTCCTTTCCGCAGAGACCTTATCGCAAGTTGTTGAGCATTTTCGTGGCGTTTTGACCATGGAACGTAAGACTGTAGACATCGACTCTCTTTTTAACCCTGCTGAATGCTCTGGGGTTGATTTTAACGAAGTCAAGGGGCAGGAACATGCCAAAAGGGCGCTTGAGATAGCAGCGGCCGGAGGCCATAATGTTCTCATGCTAGGTCCTCCTGGGTCAGGAAAGACAATGCTTGCCAGACGGCTTTCAACCATATTGCCGTCGATAGGTTTTGACGAGGCGCTGGAGACTACCAAGATATTTAGTGTCATGGGGCTTCTTGATAAGGATCAGTCACTAATCATGACCAGGCCATTTCGTTCGCCGCACCATACCATATCAGACGCAGGACTCATTGGCGGCGGCCAGTCGCCCAAGCCAGGCGAGGTAAGCCTGGCTCACAATGGAGTGCTTTTTTTAGACGAGCTTCCTGAATTTCGCAAAAATGTTCTTGAGGTTCTCAGACAGCCGATGGAAGACGGAAACGTTACTATATCGCGCGCGTCTGCCAGCATTACATATCCTGCCAGATTTATGTTGATTGCGGCGATGAACCCTTGTCCGTGCGGATATTTCGCAGATCCTAACCACCAGTGTACCTGCACTAATCGCCAGATACAGCGCTATAGGACAAAGGTCTCAGGGCCTTTGCTTGACCGGATTGATCTTCAGATCGAAGTGCCTGCCGTAAAATATAAAGAGCTTGCCGACAGAGGCGAGTCAGAGTCTTCACTTGAGATTCAAAAACGGGTAGAGCGGGCAAGGGGAATCCAGGCCGAACGGTTCAGACGACTAAAGGTGCATTGTAATGCTCAGATGGAGGCCAGGCACATCAAAAAGCATTGTAATATCGGAAGCGACTCACATGCCCTTTTGGAAAAAGCCATAGACCGGCTTGGCCTGAGCGCTAGAGCTTACAATCGCATACTTAAAATATCTCGCACCATAGCCGATCTGGAGGACGCTTTTGATATCCTTATTCATCACATTTCAGAGGCAGTACAGTATCGCAATTTTGATCGGAACAAGCATTTATTGTAGCTCTTGCTCCATCCACTGCATATAGCTTGCGCTTCCTTTTTCTATCGTAACGGAAATGATCTCAGGAACTTCATATGGATGGATACCCTTGATTGCATCTTCTATTTCCTTGTATTTGTCTTTTCTCCCTTTAAGCAGGCAGAGCCATTCTCTGCTTTCTTCTATTTTGCCTTTCCACCAGTAAAAGCTTGTTATGGGGCCTATGATTTGGACGCACGCTGAAAGGCGTTTCTCCGTCAATGCCTTGGCAATTTTACGGGCATCCTCTTCTTTTTCAGTGGTAGTGGTTATCAGTATATAGTCTGTCATCTTGCTTGCTCCTTATAGGTCAAGTGGTTTTTTGTTTTTTATTGCACACGGAAAAAATCTTTTTAAAAAAACAACTTATACTTTTTCTTTGGTTTATTAAAATTGCAAAAAACCACGGAAGAGAGGTCATTTCAATCATCCATAAGATAGGGTAATGCCTCTCAATATAGTATTGATGAAAGCGAATCACGTAATCCGGAAGCTCTTCATATTGCAACGGCCCGGCAAAAGGCCAGAATACTATTCCAACATCAATAGGTATGTCCTGTAGCAGATGGAGCATTACCCCTGCGGTAAAGGCACATGTGGATTTTCTATGTCCAGACAGAACTACCAGCAACAGTGATGACATGATCAATATTACTATTAACGAATGAAAGATAGAACGGCTTGTAAGGCCGAAAAACAAAGCGAAGATTTTGTCCATTATATCAGGGAAGAGCGCCCCAGCAAGGAAATATATATATGAAAAATCTGGTATCTGTTTTTTAAATAGTTGATGAAGGCAGGTGGTAATTGTGATATGTCCAAGATACATAAGCCTTAAATAAGTATCATAAATCTACTAATTAGTGAAAACTATAATACAAGGATTAAACATGCCTCAATCTAATAAAAGCGTTGACGCGCGCCTAAAGAGAATATTTTCAAAGATTGGCGTCCCTGAAAAAACTGAGTTTGTGCCTGATAGATTTCAACTCGATGCGCTCTCTGCAATAAAAGAAAAAGATTGTCTTGTATGTGCTCCAACAGGTTCAGGAAAGACCTGGATTGCCCAAGAGGCGATAGCGCCTCTTTATTTTGAGAATAAAAGGGGATGGTACGCCTCGCCCCTCAAGGCACTTAGCAACGCTAAGTATGCGGAATTTAAAGATCGGTTTGGAAAAGAAAGCGTGGGGATCCTGACGGGAGACAGGAAAGAAAATACTGATGCGCGGATTATTGTAGGCACTACAGAGATATTAAGAAATCACCTGTACGATACAATGCACGAAGGTTCGGATTTTCCAGCAGATTTGATTGTGCTTGATGAGGTGCACTTTCTGGGCGATCCGGATAGGGGTGTGGTTTGGGAAGAGGTGATTATCTATCTTCCTCCAAGGGTTCGACTGCTGATGCTTTCCGCTACGATAGCGAACGCAACCCAGGTAGCGGGGTGGGTTCAATCGATTCGAGGGCATTCATGCGCAGTTGTGATCGAAGAGAAAAGGCCTGTTCCACTTTATCCATTGTTGTTGGACCCGCGCAGGGGAGGCGTTACGCTTTTAGGCCAAAAAGGGGTTGTTGATGTTAAAGCTGTCAGAGGCGTAAGAGGGAAAAGGAATATATTTCAGATTGGAGAGATCGTGTCGGTTTTGAGAAAACACCATCTTCTCCCTGCCATATTTTTTCTCAAGTCCAGGACAGATTGCAATACGGCTTTAGATTACTGCAATAAGGGGAGGGATGGAGAGGAGACACAGGCGCGGCTGGAAGCGAGAGCCGACGCACTGTTAGAACAATATCCTTTTCTCAAAAGACACAAACAGCTTTCTTATATTTATAAAGTTCGAGCCGCAGCGCATCACGGCGGTCAGCTTCCTGTTTGGAAACTCTTTGTGGAAAAGCTTATGACAGATGGTTTGCTGGATGCGGTTTTTGCCACATCCACTGTCGCGGCTGGAGTAAACTTTCCTGCTCGGAGCGTAGTTTTGTTTAATTCAGACCGGTTTAACGGCCATGAATTTGTCCCGCTTGACGCAACCGAATTTCACCAGATGACCGGACGGGCAGGAAGGCGGGGGAAAGACAATGTCGGTTTTATGCTTGCCGTGCCAGGGAAGTTTATGGATATTAAGCTTATCCAGCGCCTTCTGCGTTCTCCGGCTGAATCTATAGAGAGTCAAATCAGGATTAATTTTTCCATGACTCTTAACCTTCTTTTGTCACATACACCGGAAGAGGTAAAGAGTATTTTTGAAAAATCCTTTGCCTCTTATTGTGCTGAGCAGCAATATATGCAGATTGAGGAACGGGTAAGATTGTGGGACGAGTTTCAACAGCATCTGGAATTTTTGAAACAAGAAGGATTTGTAGATAGCGATGACAGGCTTACAGGAGACGGCAAATGGGCTGCAAGGCTGCGTCTCGATCAGCCATTGCTTATTGCGCAGGCGTTGCGCGTTGGCGCATTCCCAGAGGATAACCCTGTGCTGCTTGCGGCGATGGTGGCTCCTTTTATATTCGATCGTGAAATAGATGCAATTATTGATCGCTCTTATTTCCCAAAGCGTTTGGCAAAGGCTTATAATGTAATGTATAAAGCGCTTAGTCCGCTTGTTAAAAAGCAGAAGAGCTGTGGGTTTAAGGTGTCACAGATTGCGGTTTGGCCTTCTGCTGTAATGTATGCCTGGGCAAGCGGTAACGACTGGGACGATGTGCTTAAGATTTTTGCTGTATCAGAAGGCGATCTTTCAATGCTTATTATAAGAAGCGCGGATCATCTAAGACAGATAGCCTCGCTGGAAGATATATATCCAGGGGTTGGCCAGTGCGCCAGACGGGCAGTAGTGGCTATATTGAGAGAACCCGTGTTGATGGTTTAGAAGATGTTGCTTTCTGCCGTCAAATCAGGCGCCTTCAACGCCTGGGCATATTTTTCTATCCCCTTGAATATGGCTTGTATCAAGGTTTCTCTGTATTTTTGGCTCATCAGCTTTTTGCATTCTTCTTTGTTTGAGATAAATCCTACTTCAACAAGTATAGACGGCATTCTGGCACCGAGCAGCACGTAGAAAGGGGCTTGCTTTACCCCCAGGTTTTTTATGCCGGGATAACAGCTCGTCAGTTCCTTTACCATTGTGTTTTGCACGCGCGTGGCCAATTGGGTTGATTCGTTGATCTTGGAATTGCGCATTAGCTCGGTTAAAATCAATTCCAGATCGCTGATTTTTTTTTTCAGAGGTCGCGTTTTCCCTGGCCGCTACCAGGACTGCATCGTTGTCGGTTGCAAGGTTCAGGATATATGTCTCTATGCCACAAGCCTTACGATTTTTGCTTGCGTTAGCGTGGATAGATATAAAAAGGTCTGCGTTTTTTTTTTTTGCAATCGCGGTTATTTCTTCAAGCGGAA
>JAZDIE010000344.1:0-3563 GCA_043805295.1 Pseudomonadota bacterium | reverse complement strand
CGCTCACCTGACAAGTAACGACCCAGTTTGAAATAATATTATCAATGTCATAGATCATCAAGCCTTTCGCCATGGGATCTGCACTATCGCCTCCACCAAAGCTTATATCGTTTCTTACGTCATTGCAACTACTGCTAGTATAGTATTGCGGATTTTGATTATCCCAGACCTGCGCAATCTCTTCAAGATGCTCTTTTAAACGCTTAATTGACAAATCATCAATGGGGTTATCGATAAAAATGTTAAACCCAGCCCATAAAGGAAGATACCCTAGATAGAACGGCCAAAGTAAACCAGCATAGAGAGCTGTGAAATCACCTAAACCAATCGGTAATGTAACCACCCCCAGACAAGCGGCAGTTCCGACAGTTGAAGCAGTAACAAGTACTCCTGCCGCCACTATAGGACCCCAAAAAGCAAGATAAAATCCATGTAAAACACCCTGGTAAAAATTAGCGGTCTTAATACCAAAAGGGTCGTCTGAAATAGTTAGCATCGCAATGATACCCTTTACAAAGTTATCAACCGTACCTGGAATATTTTGATGAGAAAGGCCCTCATTAATCCAGTGGACGATAAAGCTATCTTTTAACCATGAAAAGAAAATTTTTATAGCATCCTCAATCCATTTAACAATAGGGATTTTTCTAATTGCCTCTACGACTTTGTTAACCACGTCCACAACAGGACCGAAAATCTTATTTATAAGATTACCAATCGCACCAGGAATATCTACTTTGAGGCTCTGTGGATAATTACGTAGGGTATGATCAACTTTATAAGATATGCTTGGTAGAATTATAGAGGCAGACGCTACCTCTGCACCACAATTATTATTCCTAGCAAACTGAAGCCCTATTTTTTCGGCTTCAACAAGAGTATTATCCATATAGGTTTTCATAATACAATAGTTCTGTAACTGAATATCCTTCAATCGATCTACAAGTTCTTTCATAACCGTGACAACAACAATATAATCTTTTATCTTATCCTCGGCTGCTTTAATCTTGCCTTCAGCTATGACAAGAAAAGCCGTGAAAAATCCATACTGAACCCAGGGAGTACATGGCGCATGATTTGCCGCACCAGCCAAAATGGCAAGATTAGCGTACATAAGTTGATCTCTTGCCTCTGCTATCAAAGCATCTGCCTCATTCAAACGGTCGCTAGCCGTTTTCTTAAAGGCTTCAAGTTGTGCTTGAGCATATTCAAAATTTTCAGCGACAAGCCGATTGGTAAGCGCCAGATTATTAAGACCAGCAGCCAAAACAGAGGCAGCAGCTAAAGATCCGGCATCAGCGCCATTAGCAGAACAGGTCTTTCTTACGGCAACGTTACCAATCTTAATAGTAGCAATTGCCGCGCTAAGCAATATAACCAAGATAACAAGTAAAAAGGGAATAATCTGTCCTGCAGGATTATTCCCTTTTTTAAAATGCTTGTTTTTAGCGTACCAAGAAAAAAACATAAGAATTCTTTCTTGTTTCCTAAAAGTATTTGTGATTGGCGGCACCTACCATGCTCCACCCCCTCCGCCGCCACCCCCGCCGCCACTAGATCCTCCCTCGGATTCTCCGGCATCTTCAAGTATAATAACCGGCAATGGTCCAAGCCCCGCTTCATATGCAGGAATCCCTGATCCTGCTGCCACCCGACTGGCATTATACGCTCGATTGTCCGCAACTATTCCATCACTTGGTATTTTCCATATACTAATCAGGCCAAAAAGCAGAGTTATCATTATAATAAAAACTACCGTAAATTCCAGCGTGGCCTGAGCTTTCTTATTCACTTGAAAAAACCTCCGTGCCGTTCATCTTAAGCGTTGTACGTGTAAGGCTACCCGGCGTCTCTATACGCGTTAATGTCTTGGTATACGACCCGGAATCATCAGGTGTACCGGAAGATTCCTTTATTTCGCTATCAGTACCTTGAGCGCTTTTTGACCAAAGAATAGCTGCTCCGCCTCCAAAATTAGCCTTTTCTCCCGGGACATAAGGATCCGTCACATTGGGCATGCGCTTATAAACAGATACCTCGGCAGTAGCTGTGCCGGCTGCCTTTGCTTCTGCAATGGCCAGACGAAAAGCCCTCTGAATATAAAGCTGCCTTTTTCTAAGCTTTACGCTGTAGACTAAAAGATAAGAAAATACCATAATAATCAAAGAACCAATTATGGCTATCTCTGTTGCCGCCTGCGCTTTTTTATTCCTAAACAACCGCAACATTTTTCCTCTAATCTTTTCCTATACTCGTCGCTGAAGCAGTTGAAGTTACTGTCTCATCGACTGTTTTTGTTAGGCCTCCGCCGCTTTCGGTTGAAATCGTTGTCTCAGCCGACACAGTAGAAGTTGTTTTACTGGTCTGGCTTTCCGCAACATATGCTCTTTGCTGCGTACCGATAATAATATCAGTCAAATCCTTGGTCTTGCCCTGAACCCCCCGTTTTATATATGTCTGCATAACCAATATAGCCAACGTCACTACTCCCATAAGAATAGCAACTTCTAAAAGGCTCTGCCCTTTAGTTAAAAGTCTTTTTTTTAACACCTTAATAATGCTCCTGGCTAAGCCCACTAATACTCTCGGTTCCAGAACTAGTCATCGTCATCTTATTGTAACTATCGGTCACTTTACCTGCTGCTGTATCAGTATCTGTCACGCTATAGGTAACCACCGAAGTCTGAACCACATTTGTGTCCATATTCCTCGGTGAATACTGCTCCCCCAAAAGATCGGCATTAGTGCGCAATCTTCCCTGAAACCCGCGGCTAACATAAACCAACATAACAGCCAGAACCGCCGCTGCTACGGCAATTAAATAGACATACTCTAAAGTCGTCTGTCCTTTCCTCATTAAATCCCGGGTGTAAAATCGCTTACCGTTTCAGACCCGCTCTTGCTCTGTATACTTCGATCAATGCTGGTTGTAGTTCTGCCCCCAGCTGCCATGTTTTCTGTTTGCTGCACATCAGTTTTTATGATGTATTTCGATACTGTATTGCCCGCGGAATATTGCTCGCCAACCTGGTCACTTGATTCTCTCAATTTACCCTGGATTCCCCTTTTCATATACACACCCATAGCAATCAATGCGGCTACCACAAAACCAATCAAAATAACATACTCAAGGGTGCTCTGCCCTTTTGTTTTTACACAAAACATATTAACCTCCTGCTTTAAAGTATCTATCAAAAGTTTACTAAATTATAGCAAAATCTACTAAGGTGCCAAAATTGTCGTCGTACCCGCCCTAGAACTAACATCTTCTCCGACGATAACCCTGCTTATGCCTCCACCTTTAGTGGTTTCTGCTGTTTCTTCAGCTTTTCTCGTCGATACCATGGCAGCCGTAGTCATATAATCCGGCTCATATTGTCTGGTGCTCATCATGCCCGCTGCAGCCGGATCATTATAGTCTGTCGCATCCTTCATCTTACCTTGAACCCCGCGCTTAACGTAAACCTGCATCGCTACTGCCGCGGCAATAACCAAACCAATCACAATCGCGTACTCTGCCGTACTCTGACCCTTTCTAAATCGCCTTAACATTTTTTTCACCT
>JAZDIE010000343.1:0-5305 GCA_043805295.1 Pseudomonadota bacterium | reverse complement strand
AAAAGAGGGTATAATCTTATCAGGCCATGAAATAGACCAGCTCATTTTTAATATGGCGCAAGCGATAATTAAAAATCATCCTGGAGCAAAAGGCATGGTGTTGATAGGCATACATACCGGCGGCGTTTTTCTTGCAAACCGACTTCAGGCCAGGATCATGGAGGAAGTAGGGGTGCAGGTGCCTCGCGGGGATATTGACATCAGCCTTTACAGGGATGACTGGACCCGTATTGGTTACCATCCGGTTATACAAAAGACAGATATCACGTTTTCGATAGACAATAAGGACGCGATACTTGTTGATGACGTGCTTTTTACCGGACGCACTGTACGGGCAGCTATGGATGCGCTTATTGATTTTGGCAGGCCGAAGCGGATCGAACTGGCTGTGCTGATTGATCGTGGCCACAGGGAGCTGCCTATCAGGGCAAGTTATTCCGGTATGTTTATGGAAACCCTCTATGATCAGACCGTAAATGTATACCTCAAGGAAATCTCTGGCCGGGACGAGGTGGCTATCAGCCGGCCATGAAACTTTTCGATTCTTTTAAAACCCATGAAATAGATAAGACAATTTCTCCTGAAGAAACAGTTGATCTCGTACGAAGGAGTCTCGACAATTCGGGACTGCGGATACTTGAAAGGCTGGTCAGGATCGACAATGGCCGTCTTGACATACCTGTTTATCTCAGTATGTGCGCCCCTGATGCGGCAAAGGCCATAGGCATCCGTAAACAGATGGGAAAAGGGGCAGCTCCTGCCCAGGCTATGGCGAGCGCCCTTATGGAGCTTGTGGAACGGTTCTCTTATTTTGAGTTTTTTAAAGAAAGAGGATTTAAAAAAGCTGCATTCCGGGATATGGGAGATCAGGCGATTGAGTATCGTTTTATCCCCCTTTCCGTACACGATCCTGATCCTGACTCTAAAGCCGCCTTTGAACTCTTTTGTGACTTGCCACTGGAATGGTCAACCGGACTGGATGTGCGAACTGGCAAGGAAGTATTGCTTCCAATTGATTGGTTTTCTTCTATCCATGAATACAACGGCTCCGCAGCCGGGAATTCGGTTGAAGAGGCCCTTCTTCAAGGGATATGCGAAGTGACGGAACGGCATGTATCATCTATTATAAGCCATGAAAAATTTGCTACTCCAACTATTGATCCTGAGAGCATCCGCGACCCTGTGGCAAAAGGTCTTCTTCAAAAGTTTTTTCAAAACGACATAAAGGTTTACTTAAAGGATTTCTCGCTAGATACAGGGATACCGACTGTCGGAGTTTTGGCGTATGACCCTAATACATTTCCTGGTTCAAGCGAGATCGTTTTTACCGCAGGCACTGCGACCAGCCCTGAAAGAGCGGCAATAAGGGCGCTGACCGAGGTCGCCCAGCTTGCCGGAGATTTTCAAAACAGGACGACCTATACCCCCACGCTCCCCAAGTTTACCTCTTTTGAGGAGAGCGCTTATGTAACTATGGCTTCAAAGACCGTTCCGATACAATCGCTTCCGGACATTTCTGACAACAATATAAAAATTGAGATCATGCGCTGTTCAGACGTACTTCATAAAATAGGCCTTGATGTTTTTGCTGTTGATATGACACATTCCAGGCTTAAGGTACCGGTGGTATATGCTGTTATACCTGGCGCTCATTTCATAGATCGGACACGGGAAAACGATGTCTGTTATCATGGCGCGCGTCTGGCATCCAGGCTTTCAGACGCTCAAAATGCGCAAAAAACACTGCAAGGGATGTTAAGACTTTTACCTGATCGCAATGAGGTCTGGTTTTTTCTCGGCTATACGTTTGAACGGCTCAATCTTCCGGCAGAGGCATTAAGGCATTTTGAACGCGCCATGTCGCTCAATCCCAGGAGGGTTGATATTGCAAGCATATACTCACATATAGGGATCGCCTATCGCGATTTAGGTGAATATCAGCGGGCCATAGACATCCTTTGTCTGGGGCTTAAGCACGATGCCGACTTAAAAGAAATATACCAGCAGTTAGGGTTCTGTTCTTTTAAATTAAAAAAGCACGATGAAGCGATTGCCTATTTTGAAAAGGTGCTTGAGATAGATCCTGGGTCGGCAATAGACTATGCCAATATTGGCTCAAACCTGCGGGCAAAGGGACATTTCGCAGAGGCGATAAAACTTTATCAGATGGCGCTTGAACTTGACCCTGACATAGAGTTTGCGACCAGGTACCTGGCTGAGCTTAAGTTGTTAGACCACAGACGATAGACCACAGTCTATTGTCAGTGGTCCATAGTCCAGAGGAGAATCGCATATAATGTCTGACAAGGATATCTTAGCCCGCATACTTGAACTGAAAAATCAAATTCGTTACCATAACTACCGGTATTATGCCCTTGATGATCCGGAAATATCCGATGCCCAATATGATAAGCTTTTTGATGAGTTGGTCGCACTGGAAAAAAGCCAGCCAGAATTTATCACTCAGGATTCTCCTACCCAGCGGATAGCCGCAACCCCTTCCATGTCATTTAAGACAGTAAGACGCCTGATCCCCATGTTGAGCCTGAACAAGGCGATATCAGATACAGAGTTTATTGATTTTCACCGCAGGGTTTTAGAACTATCAGAACTCACGGAATCAGACATGCTCTACACTGTAGAACCTAAGCTGGACGGCCTTGCTGTAGAACTCTTATACGAACAAGGGGCTTTGGCCGTAGGGTCTACCAGGGGAGACGGTGTCCTGGGCGAGGATATTACGGCAAATCTGAGAACCATAAAATCCATTCCGTTACGGCTCATGGGCGAAGCAGTCCCTGATCTTATCGACGTTCGCGGGGAGGTAGTTATTCAAAAGGAAGAGTTTGCAAGGCTCAACAAAAAACGTCAGGAACTTGGAGAGCCGCTTTTTGCCAACCCCCGCAATGCCGCAGCCGGTTCGGTCAGACAACTCGACCCAAGGGTGACCAGCATGAGACCGCTCACTTTTTTTTCTTACGGGATCGGTCGCGTACATGGAAGGGATATGACGAGCCATTGGCTTGCCCTCCAATATTTGAAGCAGCTTGGGTTTCGCGTAAGTCATTATATTGAGCTTTGCAAAAACATCCAGCAGGTTCAGCAATACTACCACAAGGTTTCTGCTTTAAGAGATGAGTTCCCGTATGAGATGGATGGGATAGTAATCAAGGTAGATAATTTTTCAGTACAAAAGACCATGGGAGAGCTTGCCCGGAGTCCCAGGTGGGCGGTCGCCTGGAAGTTCCCGCCCAGTCAGGAACACACTATCATAAGAGATATTGTTGTCAGCGTAGGGAGAACAGGGGCGTTGACCCCTGTTGCTATACTTGAGCCAGTAAAAATAGGCGGCGTTGAGATTGGCCGCGCCACGCTCCACAATGAAGACGAGATACAAAAAAAGGGGATCATGATCGGAGATACTGTGGTGATTCAGCGCGCAGGGGACGTTATTCCAGAGGTTGTTAAGGCGATTGAATCAAAAAGAAACGGCAACGAAAGGCTGTTTATCATGCCTGAACAATGTCCTGTTTGTGGTTCTAAGGTAGAGAGACCCACAGGAGAGGTTGTCCGGCGGTGTACTGGTATCGCATGCCCGGCTCAGGTCAGGGAGAATCTTTTTCATTTTGCCTCAAAACCTGCCATGAATATTGAAGGGATTGGACATAAGCTCCTTGAACAGATGTTGGATAAAGGGATTATCAAGGATCAGGCTGATCTATACTTTTTAAAAAAAGAAGACTTGCTGGGAATGGCTCGTATGGGGGATAAGCTTGCTGATAATATCCTGAACGCGATCAACGCGAGCAAAAGGCCGACGAGCCTTGCCAATCTTATATACGCCCTTGGCATACGCAATGTAGGACAACACCTGGCTGTTGTGCTGGCAAGAGAGTTTCGTTCCATTGATGAATTGGCGGGACAGACTATAGAACGGCTTGAAAGAGTTCACGAGATAGGGACTGTAGTGGCAGAGAGTATCTATAATTTTTTCCAGAACCCTAAAAATATAAATATTATTGAGAAACTTAAGCAGGGAGGGGTAGTTTTTTCTGTTGAGGAAGAGACAGAAGCAGGGGTTCAAAATTTTGAGCCACTGCCGTTTGCAAACAAGACCTTTGTCTTGACCGGCAGCCTTGATTCTTTTACGCGGGATGAGGCGCGGGCATTGATAGAAAAAAGAGGAGGAAGGGTCGCTTCTTCTGTGAGTAAAAAGACCAGTTTTGTCGTAGTGGGCAAAGCCCCTGGGTCGAAATATGATGACGCATTGAGGCTCGGGGTTGCAACACTGGATGAGCAGGAATTTAAATCCCTACTTGATGTTTAAAGTCTCACTGTCCCTTTGGACAGAAGGAAGTGTTTTATGTTTACCCCCTTTGCATGTTGTGAAGAAAAAATCAGGATTAATCGTTCTGTTATCGACCTCTACCGGTGAAGGGAATGGGCGAAAAAATTCAAGCTTGGAACCGCCGGATATCGGGATCTGCTGGATATAGAAGATATGCACAGCCCGCGCGTTCCGTTCAACACGATAACTGTTGCCATTATTGCCTCTGCCAAGGCAGAGCTTATGAAAGAACAAGGTCTGAAAAGCAATCATGTGGGCGGAGAGGTGCGTCCCCATACGCAGGAGTTTATCAACCTGGCCGCCCGCATATATGCAGGTCATGGCATTGCCGTGCATTTGCGGGGAGGTGGCGTAAGCACAACCCCTATATGGCTTTCATCGTACGGGGTCTTTTATTACGAACTGGACGCAGGAGAGAACTTTACCGCTTCTCATTCTCAAAGCTTTAAGGGCGGATGGAAGCCTATGGACGCAAACGGGATGCAGCTTATAGGTATGGCGGAACAGATCGCGGAACGTGTAAAAAAGATTGTGGAAACGGCTGATCAACTTGGATATGATATTACGCTTGCGCCTACGGACTCGCTTCTTATACGCGCCGACTTTGATCCGGTTGATCCCTATGTTGATATGCTCTGCCAGATCATTCCATTACAATTATTGAAAAAGGTAAAAGAAGCAGGATCTAAGGGATTTAGTGTCGCTATTTCAACCGAAGGTGGATCAATGGCAAAGACCAGCAGGCAGGTCTTTGAAAGGCTCTCTATCCCTTGCGGAGAAAACGGAATTGTTAAGTATCTTCATGAAGAAGAACGGTCAGACTATCACGGCATAGGGATTATCGGCAAAGAAAACTATGGCATCGATCCGGGGAAGTGGCAGGTATATAACAACCTAGGGGCGCCGGAGATATTAAAGAATAACGAAGCACATGTGGTCGGTCTATGGGACGCTGAC
>JAZDIE010000342.1:0-4518 GCA_043805295.1 Pseudomonadota bacterium | reverse complement strand
CAACGCCCGTCTTGACAAAAGTATTATGGATGAAATCGTTGAACGAAAACGGATTGAGATGGAATTGCGGCAGGCTAAAAAGGTTGCCGACGAGTCCACCAAGGCCAAAAGCGAATTTCTGGCCAACATGAGCCATGAGATTCGCACACCCATGAACGGTGTTATTGGCATGACCAACCTCTTACTCGACACCGAACTTAATCAAGAACAACGCGAATATGCAGATACAATCCGCAACTCGGCTGATGCCTTATTGGCCCTTATCAACGATATTCTGGATTTTTCCAAGATTGAGGCAAAAAAAGTAACTCTTGAGATCATTGACTTTGATCTAAGACGCACAATTAAAGACGTGATAAAGGTACTGACGTTCAGCGCCAGACAAAAGGGGATTAGGTTAGACGGCATAGTCGGAGATGAGGCGCCTGCATTTGTCAGGGGCGATCCGGGACGCTTACGCCAGATACTCATGAATCTTGCAGGAAATGCGATCAAATTTACGCACCAGGGGGAAGTAGTAATCCGTGCTGGAGTGGAAAAGGAAGATAGAACTCATTTGACAATTAACTTCAGTATCTTAGATACAGGGATCGGGATTCCAGGTGATCGGCTGTCAAGTATATTTGAGCCATTCTCACAGGCGGACAGCTCTATGGCGCGCAGATATGGAGGCACAGGCCTGGGGCTGACCATCTCAAAAAACCTTATTGAGATGATGGATGGGGAAATAGGAGTTGAAAGTGAACAGGGAAAAGGCTCGACATTTTGGTTTACAATTATCCTTGAAAAAAGCGCTAAAGTCGTCTTGGAAACCAGTTCTATTATTACCCGCCATTCTATTGCTATGCATAAAAGCCGAAAGGCAACTATTCGTATATTGCTTGCAGAAGATAACAAAGTTAACCAAATAGTAACTGTAAAGATACTCGAAAAATCCGGTTACAAGGTCGATGTGGCGAACAACGGCCAGGAAGCGGTAACAGCGCTTGAGACAATTTCTTATGATTTGGTGCTGATGGACGTACAGATGCCGAAGATGAACGGCCTTGAAGCGACAAGGGTGATCCGTGATAAAGAATCAAATGTGCTAAACCATTTGGTGCCGGTTATAGCATTGACCGCTCATGCCATGAAGGAAGACATGGAAGAATGCATTGCGGCAGGAATGAACGACTATCTCAGCAAACCGATTCAGCCGCACAAGGTGCTGGATATCATTGATCGGCAGCTTGCGAAAATTGTTCCGTAACGATAATACGGAACGGGCAGGCCCGTTCCCTACAGGATTCATGGGTATCATTGTTAAAATTGTTCCGTAGGGTTCAGGCCTGCCTGAACCGTCCATGAAGGTGCAAAGAAATGACCTCGCCCCCAAAAAAAATATTAGTAGTGGATGATGTATTCATAATAAGAAACATGGTTTGCAATACACTTAAAAAGGCGGGATATAATGTGGAATTGACAGAAAATGGTGCAGATGCTTTCTTGCGCGCCACTTCCACCAATCCGCCGTTTGATCTGATTATTAGTGATATTTCAATGCCCAGACTGGATGGTTATGGATTACTGAAAAAGTTGAGAAAAACAGAATATACAAAAAGCATACCTGTTATATTTCTTACTTCAGACGGCCAGAAGGAGAGCGTCATCAAAGCGCTTCAGGGTGGAGGGAACGACTACATTGTAAAACCTTATAAACCTGATTTGTTGCTCAAAAAGGTAAGCAATCAAATAGAAAAATGTCTTGCTCAACCTAAACTGTAACAGCAGGCGCATTTCCCAGTGCCCTCCCCTTTTTTCGTGTTTAACAAGGCTTGAGTAGTCTTTCAACTTTTTTGAGAAGCACTTCTGGCTTATAGGGTTTTACAGCATAATCATTGCATCCCATCTGAAGCGCTTTCACTACGCTGGCCTTTTGGCCGTCCGCTGTCAAAAAAATAACAGGTGTGTTTTTACCCCTGTCCAGTCTTTTCAGTTCCTGCAAAAACTCTAAACCATTAAGCACAGGCATTGTAATATCACAGACAACCAGATCCGGAGGAATTCGGTCCGAAGAAAAAAAAGAAAGGGCGTCTCTTCCATTTTCGGCCATAAAAACATCATAGCCTGCTTTTGAGAGCGTGTGGCGCACCATATTTCTGATTATATACATGTCATCCACTACTAATATCTTTTTTTTGGCACCCATTTTCTCCACCTCCATGGACGGTTCAGGCAGGCCTGAACCCTACGGGACAATTTTAACAATGATACCCAAATCCTGTTACGGGACAATTTCCTGTAGGGAACGGGCCTGCCCGTTCCGCATTATCGTTACGGAACAATTTTCGCAAGCTGCCGATCAATGGCCTCCTGCACCTTTTCCGGATGTATCGGCTTGCTGACATAGTCGTCCATGCCAGCATCCAGACAGCGCTGCATGTCTTCTCTCATTGCATGAGCAGTCATGGCAATGACAGGTATCCGGTGATTCAGCACCAGAGATTTTATGTCCCGAATTTTTTTTGTAGCCTCAAGGCCGTTCATCTTCGGCATTTCTAAATCCATCAGCACCAGATCATAATGCATGGTTTCAAGCGCTGTTATCGCTTCCTGGCCGTTCTCCGCCACATCGGCCTTGTAACCAAGCTTTTGAAGCACCTTTAACGCCACCTTCTGGTTTATCAAATTGTCCTCGGCAAGGAGAATATGAATCATTGCTTTTTGGCTTTCGACAATAGAATGACGGGTAATAATAGGGTAAGATTTTCGGGCGCTATTCGACCTTTGATGCTCAATAGCCATTAAAAGAGAGTCATAAATCTGAGATTGACTTATAGGTTTGGTCAGATAAGCCGCAAAGCCGCTCGCCTTCATACGCGCGGCGTCGCCGCGTTGCGCTGATGATGTAATGTTTATCAGGATGACGTCCGCAAAAACAGGGTCTTCTTTGATCTTTTGGCCAAGAATCATTGGGTCCACCCATGGCCCTTCGATATCAATAATAGCAGAGGTGAAAGGTTTCCCATTGCTTGCGGCATCACGGAGCTGTGCAAGCGCCTTCTCCGTGCTTTCAACCCCAACACAAAAAGCCGTCCAGGAATTGAACCAGTTAATTAAGATGTCCCTGTTTTTCTTTGTGTCTCCCACAACAAGGATGCGTTGGTTTTGGATGTTGTCGGCAGGGAGTGTGTTAAGCCAATCGTCTTTCACGCTTTTTCCAAGGCAGGCGGTAAACCAGAAGGTCGAGCCTTTGCCAGGCTCACTCTCAACTCCGATACTGCCTTCCATCATCTCAGCAAGGTTTTTTGAGATAGTCAAGCCCAGACCTGTTCCACCGTATTTGCGGCTCATGGAACCGTCTGCCTGGAGAAATGGTTCAAATATAAGCGCCAAACGATCCTGCGGAATCCCAATGCCTGTATCAGAAACATTAAAGCGAAAAGTCAGACGCGAGTCTTCTTCTTTTTCCGTTTCCACGCCGCATAGCACCTCGCCTGCTTGAGTGAATTTGATTGCATTGCCTATTAAGTTTATAAGTATCTGGCGCAAGCGTCCGGGATCGCCTTTGACAAGCGCGGGGACTGCTTCGTTGATTTTGCTATCGAGCCTTATACCCTTCTGCTTTGCGCCAAACGCCAGGACACCCATGACGTTTTTAATCATTTTCCTTAGATCAAAATCAATGCGCTCAATGGTCAGTTTTTTCGCCTCAATCTTTGAAAAATCCAGGATATCGTTAATAAGAGCCAATAACGCATCAGCCGAGTTGCGGATCGTCTCTGCAAAGTCGCGCTGTTCAGGGTCAAGCGAAGTGTCAAGGAGCAGACCTGTCATGCCGATCACGCCGTTCATGGGGGTGCGAATCTCATGGCTCATATTGGCCAGAAACTCGCTCTTTGCGCGGTTGGCCTCGATTGCGGCAGCGCTCGCCTGACGCAGCTCCGCCTCCACTTTTTTTTGTTTGGTAATATCCCTTAGAATAATAATGAAACTATGCTCTTCGCCCGGAATGACCGCCTTTTGCAGCAAAATGACCTTGTCAATCAAAGAAAGCTCCAAAGTAGAGTCTGTTTGCAGTGAATCATCAGATGTTTCAATGAGATTTTGAATTTTAGGTAGATCATCGGCCTTGAACAGCCCTGTAAAATAAGATGCCAGCACATCTTTTTCCGGCAACCCTATTAAAGAAATAGCAGCCGGATTCGCATAGACTATCCTTTTTTCAAAGTTAAGCTCAAAGATGCCGTCAGACATGTTCAGCAGTATGCTTTCCAGGCGTTTTTTCGATAAAAGCAATTCCCTCGTAATTGTTGTGACATCAGATTTATCAAGGCCAAATACCTTTTTCGGCAAGCTTTTCAGTGTCCCTTTTTGCAATTGATCCAGAACATACAAGACATGCTCTGACATTTTATTAAACGGCCCTTTGGCAATACAGGCGTCAGCTCCAAATCCAGCGAAATCTATCTGATCCTCTTTGGCAATAGCAGAGACTATAATGATCGGAACATCCTTTAACTTCGGCATTCCGCGAAT
>JAZDIE010000341.1:0-3653 GCA_043805295.1 Pseudomonadota bacterium | reverse complement strand
GAATCAGCCCCCTTTGATTATAGTATAACCCCCCCCTTGGGAAATACCCCGCGAATGATCAGATTTAAAAACGGCGCAACCTGTGAGACCAGAGACTTTGCCGCCATAGCAGCCTTGGAACAATACTGCGGGACCAACCAGGGTATGCGGCTTGTGCATTTTATAGAATCTAAATGGAAAATGGCGCTTGGTTGTTTTATGACCTTGATCGTGGCTGTTTGGTTTCTTGCTGCCAACGGAATACCATATGCTGCGGAACTCATTGCAAAAAAGATCCCTCCTGGCATACTCGACAAGGCAAGCAAGGAAGCGCTTGAGTTCCTGGATAAAAAATATGTCGGGAACTCGAAACTTGATCCAACAGCCTCAAAAAGGATCCAGGGTCTCTTCCAATGTCTTTGCAATAATCGACTATCCGACGGTCTTAACTACCGGCTGGTATTTCGCAAAGGCAATATATTAGGGCCAAATGCATTTGCATTGCCTTCAGGACTAATCGTAATGACTGACGAGCTTGTGGAGATAGCAAAAAACGACCAGGAGATTATAGGGGTGCTTGCGCATGAAATGGCACACATATACAACCGACATGGATTGAGATCAATTCTGCAGGACGCAAGCGCATTGCTTTTAATTTCCATGCTTGCAGGCGACATAACATCTACTGTCGCCACACTTCCGACCATGCTTGTCGAATCAGGCTATTCACGAAGGTTTGAGCGGGAAGCCGATCAAGCAGCAGGCCTTTATTTGATTGAAAAAGGATGGGGGGTAAAACCCTATCAGGATATACTTACGCGTATCACAAAGAACCAGCCGGATGTTGCAGAGCGGCTATCCCTTATTTCCTCTCATCCTCCCACCAATGAGCGGATAGAGTTGCTAAATGCGCTTGTTGCATCTGAACAAAAATAGCCTGACAAAACATCATTCGAGATCTCCTATGTCGAATCTGATTTATTTTTCTTGATAATTTTGAGTTTGTATTATATGGGCATTAAAATGTCTCTTTAACTAGCACCTGTTGAAAAAATCTCACCCAGAGTTATTATGACATTGTCAAAGCAAAAGCATCAATATCCAGCCAATCAAACCCGACTAAAAACATCATCGATATTTTTTTACGCAAAGTCTTATTCTGTGCGATTTTCGACAGGGCAAGCAGCAACAAACTTTTGAAGAAGGAGGTAAAGGCATATGACCCTTGATCCGAGGAAACACAAAGACTGGGAGATAGCCGAAGACTCGGAAACCCGTATGAAGACCGTCTATCAATTGGCGGATGAGCTGGGATTGCAAAAGGAGGAACTCCTTCCGCATGGACATTATGTAGCAAAGCTTGATTTCTCAAAGATACTGAAGCGCCTGGAGGGAAAGTCAGACGCAAAATATATTGATGTAACCGCCATCACGCCTACCCCCCTTGGAGAGGGGAAGAGCACATCCACTATGGGTCTGGTGGAAGGGCTTGGCAAGCGCGGCAAAAGCGTGATCGGCGCTATCCGCCAACCGTCAGGCGGGCCGACTATGAATATAAAAGGGAGCGCCGCAGGCGGAGGCCTGGCTCAGTGCATTCCGCTTACTCCGTTTTCTCTGGGTCTTACCGGAGACATAAACGCTATTATGAACTCCCATAACCTTGCTATGGTTGCTTTAACCTCCCGTATGCAACATGAAAACAACTATTCGAATGAGCAGCTTGCAAAAAGAAATCTTAAACGGCTTGATATAGATCCAAAGAACGTAGAGATGGGCTGGATTATTGATTTCTGCGCCCAGTCGTTGCGCAATATAATCATAGGGCTTGGAGGTTCCAAAAATGGCTTTGTCATGGAATCCAAGTTTGGGATAGCGGTAAGCTCAGAGATCATGGCTATCCTGGCGGTTGCGACTAGCTTAAAAGATATGCGTGAGCGTATGGGCAAGATAGTGGTGGCCTACAGCAGGAAAGGCGATCCTGTCACCACCGCTGATCTGGAGGTGGACGGCGCAATGACCGCGTGGATGGTCGAGGCGTTGAACCCTAACCTAATGCAGACAGTAGAAGGCCAGCCAGTGCTTGTGCATGCCGGACCGTTTGCAAATATAGCCATCGGCCAGTCCTCGATCATTGCCGACAGGGTCGGGCTAAAGCTTGCTGATTATCATGTAACCGAGAGCGGATTTGGCGCAGACATCGGATTTGAAAAGTTCTGGAACATCAAGTGCAGGTTCAGCGGATTAAAGCCCCACTGTGCGGTGGTTGTGGCGACTATACGCGCTCTTAAATGCCATGGTGGAGGCCCTCCTGTTCCGCCAGGCAAGCCCATGGATCCTGAGTATATGAAAGAGCATGTGGACTGGGTGGAGGCAGGATGCGCAAACCTGACCCATCACATCCAGACAGTAAAAAAAGCTGGTATAAATCCAGTTGTTTGTATTAACTCGTTTTATACCGATACCAAGGCTGAAATAGCGGTAGTGCGAAGGATGGCTGAACAGGCCGGCGCCAGGGTTGCGGTTTCCGAACACTGGCTAAAAGGGGGCGACGGCGCGCTTGAGTTTGCGGATGCGGTTGTAGACGCCTGCAAGGAAGGGAACAATTTCAAGTTTCTTTATGAGCTTGAAGCACCTCTTCGCAAGAGGATAGAGCTTATTGCAAAAGAGGTCTATGGGGCAAATGGGGTGAGCTATACCCCTGAGGCAGAGGCAAAGGCGAAAAAAATGGAGCAGGATCCTGAGTTTGCAAAATTAGGCACCTGCATGGTCAAGACACACCTCAGCCTTTCACACGATCCGGCCAGAAAAGGAGTGCCCAAGGATTGGACGCTGATGGTGAGGGATATCCTCACATATAAAGGAGCAGGCTTTGTAGTGCCGGTTGCAGGCGCAATAAGCCTTATGCCAGGAACTGCTTCAGACCCTGCATACCGCAGAATAGATGTTGATGTAAATACAGGCAGAGTAAAAGGGATATTCTAGGAAGGAGATCGACATGCCCGCAAAGATTATCAGCGGAACCGAGATATCAAAACAGATAAAAGATGAGTTAAAAAAAGAGATAACCTCACTCAAGCATGAGCATGACGTAACACCCGGGTTGGCTACAGTCTTAGTCGGAGATGATCCTGCGTCAAAGGTTTATGTGGGGCAAAAAGAGAAATCGTGCCAGAGTCTTGGCATCTATTCGAGAAGAGTTGATCTTTCTTCAGATACCTCTGAAAAAGCGTTGCTGGAATTGATCTCGCAGCTTAACAACGACCCGCAGATTCACGGTATACTTGTCCAGCTTCCATTGCCAAAGCATATCAACGCGTCAAGGGTGCTTTACGCAATAAGCCCTGAAAAAGATGTAGACGGCTTCCATCCTGTAAATGTCGGGAAAATGATGATAGGCGAAAAATGCTTTCTGCCGTGCACCCCTCACGGAATTTTAGAGCTTCTTGTCCGCTCTGACGTAAAGACAGACGGGGCAGAGGTGGTTGTTGTTGGCCGGAGCAATATTGTAGGAAAACCTATCTTAAACCTGATGCTTCAGAAACGACCTGCGGGGAACGCCACCGTGACCCTGTGCCATACAAAAACAAAGGATATGGCCTTTCATACAAGGCGCGCCGATATACTGGTAGTGGCCGCGGGTCGGCCAAACACGGTCACGGGCGATATGGTCAAGG
>JAZDIE010000340.1:0-3794 GCA_043805295.1 Pseudomonadota bacterium | reverse complement strand
GCTTTCGTAGTCTGCGGCAAGAAATACAGAAAGGTATTCATGCTATTGCTGCGAGCAAATCAGCCGGAGAACTACAAGTGCATATAGCTTATAAGCGCGTGACGAGATCATTAACTTCTCTAGTTGGGATAATTCGCAGATTGAAATTGAAAAGCGCATATCGTTTCGACAGTTCAGTCGAGGGATTCAGGAGTTATGCGGAGCATCTCGAAAAAGTAATTGCCAGAAAAACCGTCTGTAAGATTTGTAGGCTTAGGCCGGCTGAAAAACCGTCTGAAGAAGATGACGTGTGCAAAATCTGTTTGCAAAGAAGAAGAAAAAATAATAGTGCGTCTGCCTTAGCAAAAAAACACACAAGACCAAGTGAAACGGTTTTTATATCTGAAATCGCCGATCAGAATAGGAGATCGGCCTTTATTGTCGCCCGATTCGGGCTGGATGAATGGCTGAACGGCGATATGATCCACAGCTTGTTTGTTGTGGAGCCGCATACCTTGCAACGCGAGGTGGAGGGGCTTCCTTGGACACGCCAATTCAACACACAAGAAGAAGCGATAAAGAAATCCCTCCAAGATAAAAGCTATGGAACATTCAACTACAAGCGGATTAAGGATGATATTGACTCGTTTGATCCAAGCGGTGATAAGGACCGCGCAAAGCATGTTGCTTTTCTCTACCATCGAAGAAATGAATTAGATCCTGAAAAGGTCAAGCTTGATGTGATCTTTGATGAATGGCAAGCTATGGTAAAAAGGGATGGTAAAGACCTTGCCATTGACGATTCGGCCTACAAAAAAGATGTTCTGCTCTATAATCTCATTACTGCAAAGACGCCCACGCCGTCTACTATCCTTGACGTATGGGATACCACATTGGAATTCTTTCAGGCAGTGAGCACTCAAATACTGCACGACTTGTTACCTTCAGAAAATCGGTTGAAACTCAGGTTTGACGGTGGAAATGGAACACTTGAAAAGTGGCCAGGCACTCTTCAAGCTGAAGTTGTTCAGACACGAGAAAAAATTGAGCTTCTTTTTCAAGACGGCAATCACGTGGAGGTGATAGGAAAGATATACTCTGGTGACACATGTTGTTCTGAATGGATTAGTAAAGACATCGGGGTCATTCATAAGAATCATGCCTTATATGATAAGTGTTACAAAGTGGCAGGATGTGAAAGTGGAGAAGAGTTTGTCCGTTGCAGAACCATAACCATGAGTTCGAACCTGTTTCTTGCAATAGTTCCTGCTGATCGTGCTCCTGAAATATCCGACTTAATTTACCAGCGCTATCTGGAACATTTTGGCAAGGCGCTTGGAAGATTGCCGTTCAGCATAGGGAACCTCTTTTTCGGCGAAAAAATGCCTATGTTTGTCGTGCTGGACGCGGCCAAGCGGATGATCGACAATTTCGACAAACTTGCACAGAAGAAGAACAGAAAGAGTTTTTCTGTGGGTGATAGTAAACCAGCCGGATCTTTTGGTCGTATACTTGAACTCAAATGCAAGCTTGGCGAACTCAACAGAACAGTGACATGGACAGTACCTCATCAGCTTGGCAACTGTGAACCTGACTATCACCATCCATATTTTATTATTGCAAAAAGTAATTCTTCCCAAGTGGATGATCGTAGTTCGTGGTTTAGGACAATCGTGGGCGACGTAATTCACCCTACAGAAATCAAAAAGGATGACACGCTCTCCATTTGCCCCAACTATTATGACTTTGAGTTCCTGGATTCAAACGCAAGACGGTACGATCTTACGTCGGATGAGGGGAGAAGAAGGTCAAGTGTTGCGGCGTTTAGGTCAAGGCCGATCCTTCTTGATGAACTCAGTCAGAAGATGATTCATTTGTGGAAGGGTGTCTTTCAGGGTAAGCAGTTTGCAAACCTGTCTGATACGCAATTGAAAGCTCTGCAATCGCTTTGGCTCAGTAGATACCAAAGCTGGGATGTGTCACTGGAGAATAGAGATACCAGCGAATACAAAACATGGAAAGCCCTTGTGGATGCGTCCATTCAGGAAAGTCTCGGAAGCTTGAGCGCTGATCAACTTTTGCTTCTGAAAGAGACTATTTGTAATGGACTCTTTTTTGATACCCTTGAACTCTATATGGGAGTGTTAAAGGAAAGAATAGCACGATAGCGAGAGGAGGCATTGTATATGGGAAATCAGCCGTTTGAAAAAGTAACCAACTATCTACTTACGCTCGATCCAGTGCATATCGGCACTGGCGGGTATAGACTTGGACGTGTTGACAACACAATCGTCAGGGAGCCAGGCACACGTCTGCCGAAGATACCCGGATCGAGTATATCAGGGGCATTGCGGGCATATACTGCAATGGCGATCCAGAGCAGCAATAGCAATCACTCCGTCCAACCGCAAGAAAAAGATGAGAAATGGACTATTGATTATCCAAAGTACAAGAACATGAAATACCAGAGACCGGACTATGATTTTGAGTTAGATGGAAAAACTGTCAAGCTTGAGGGTGATAAAGCCTTTATAAAGTCAGATCCCAGTGGCAAACAACCAATGATCAAGAAAGGCAAGGATAAGAAAGACCGTTATTGTAGCTGCGCAGGCAAGGGTGTGGATGATGGAGAGGGACATTGCGGGGGAAAAGACTGTCCTGTGTGCGTGGCATTTGGTTTTTCACAGGGCAAGGAGGAGGGATCAAGCTTCCAGGGACTTGCTCAGTTTTCTGACGCCCGCATTCTGTGTTTTCCTGTCTATTCCATGATAGGCCCTGTGTGGCTTACATGTGAAAGCATATGGGCTGAGCATAGCAGTCTTGTTTCATTGAAAGATAAGAACAGGTTTATAAGTCTTGGGACATCAACACATGAGAAAATGAATTTTGGTTGGATTATTATGCAAAAAGAAGAAAACAATGTCTTGAAAAACGGCAATATTTTGAATCATGTCCCGGAGTATATACAGAACAACCTTTTCCTTGTGGCTGATAAGGTTTTCTCTCAGCTTGTAAACGACAATCTTGAAGTGCGAACATCAGTAGCAATCGATCCCCTTACAGGGGCGGCAGAGCATGGCGCGTTATTCACCTACGAGGCAATTCCCAGGGCGACCGTGCTTTGGTTTGATGTGATCTACAGTAATCCTCGATACTTTCGTGTTAACGGTAAGAATATTACAAAACAAGACAAGAATGATGCGGATATCGCCTGGATAAAGTCACAAGTAACACAAGCGCATCCTTATCTGGAGGTACTTGGAATTGGTGGAATGAACACAAGGGGTATGGGCAGGGTACAGATTCTGTAAAAACAAGGAGGAAGACAATGCAGCATCTTGAGATAACATGCGCCGACTATGCCAAACAGCTTGCCGACGAAATAAAAGATGAAAAATTCATAACAAAAGCACTAGTCGTTCTCAATGAAGACGGGGTTTATGCATTTTATATTTATAATCTCGCTCTTGAAAAAAAGGAAAGGTACAAAAATGCGGCAAGAAGCATGGTAAATAAGGCATCACTTTTGTTGCGGGATAGAGAAATGGGTAGTTTCATTTCTGTAAACGATATTCAAGCTGAAAATGTCACAAACTCTCTCAAACCCTTGATGGAGGATCTTGATAGGCTTTTGTTGGCAAAGGAGTTGCTCGAACATACCCTAATTTATGCCCGCTATCATGCAAAGGCATTAGAAAAGGCGGACAAATCCAAAAAAACCAAGGAGGCGGAAGGTGAAATGGAAGGCATATAAACTTGTATATGTAGCAAAAAGCCCGATTCATATCGGCTGGTACACCCTTGGTTACATAAAG
>JAZDIE010000339.1:0-2964 GCA_043805295.1 Pseudomonadota bacterium | reverse complement strand
CGGGAATTTATCCGCCCGCGTGGGCGAGGGCTCTGCGGACGTTGCAGCGTCCCCTGTTTCCCAGATCGTCAGCCAGAACAAGGATGAGCTGCAGGAAATGCTGAACGCCCTGAAATCCATGAGAAACCTGATCGGATGATTGGCAAATCCAGAAAGAGATGCCGCCCTGCAATTTACAGGAGTGAGATGATGCACCCATTTGAGAAAGCGTTGAGTGTCTCTACGGAAGACGTTGAACTGGAGCTTAGGGGAATAAAGGAAATCATCTGGAATGATTTTTGGTTGAATCCGCGCAAGCTTCGCGGAAGCGACTTTCTGATGAGATGGTCTCAAGGAGCCTGGAGCGAGAACCGCGTAATAGAGGCAGTAAAGGATACCGGAAAGTATTTTGCAGTTCCTTATGGCCCAAGCGGGACGGCGCCGTCAGGTGATGTGCGCGCTTTTGAACTTTATTTTGAACGGCTGGAAGCGGCAGGGCTTGGCGGCATCAAGCGGCCCGATTTGCTTGTTTTTAAGAAGGAAGACGAAACGTTTGTTGCAGAATTTTTGAGCGACATGGGAGGAGAAGGGGAACTCCCGTTCATTCCAGAGAATAAGCTGGAGCCGATGGTCAAGAAAGCGCTGATTGCGGTCGAATGCGAGAACTCCTTATGGGTGGCAGACAAAATGCCCGCGTATGGCGCAACATTGAAGCCTCAGAAAAGATTGTGCGGAAAATTGGGCTTGCCAAAAAGCGCTGTGCTCCCGACGGTGATCATTAAAGAAGAGGATTTAGAGCCTTTAAAGAAATGGCAATCACAAAATAACAAGAAGATACACGTCTGGCATGTATTCTTCGACCGGGCATACGGGTTGGCATTTGACGAGTCTGAAAGATTGGTTACCGATGGCCTGATTCTGCCTACCATCCAGGTTTTTCAAGCACCTGGAGGCGCCACCACAAGCAAGGCGATATACAAATATTACTATTTGTACGCTTATCCTCTTGGCATTTCTAAAGCAGCGCCAAAATTGATTGCAGATTGCATCCAGGATAAAAACGGACATATTCTTCCATATGTCAGATTTGAAGGCGGCTCTCTTGAGCTTACAAAAGAAGCACTGGACTTGCTGGAGTCCATGAAATGACAGCACTGAAAAAGCATCAGGCATTGTCCGCTGATTGGGATGAAAGGGAGAAACTGCGGGATAAAGGCCAGTTCTGGACGCCAAGCTGGGTTGCCGATGCAATGGTAGCCTATGTTCTTGACGAGCAAGAAAGGGAAGTCTTCGATCCCGCGACGGGCCGGGGGGCCTTTCTGGAAGCATTAACCAGACTGGATAAAACGGGGATCAGATTTTTAGGAACCGATATTGATCCTGAATGCCTTGCAGACCCCATATATCAAGACACAAGATGCAAAGTAGAGATTCGGGACTTTATAAAATCTCCTCCAGCCAGAAAATTTCAGTCTATCGTGGCCAATCCGCCATATATCAGGCATCACAGAATTGATGGAGAAACCAAGTCTTTTCTCAGACAGCTTTGTGCCCGTATTACCGGATTTACCATTGATGGCCGGGCTGGTTATCATATTCACTTTTTCCTTCAGGCGTTGAGCCTGCTGAAGTCTGGCGGCAGACTGGCGTTTATTATGCCTGCGGATACATGCGAAGGCACGTTTGCAAAGAAGCTATGGCATTGGATTAGTAAAAAATACTGTATCGAATGTGTGATTACTTTTGAAGAAGGCGCTACCCCATTTCCGGATGTTGACACGAATGCACTGGTTTTTCTTATTCGGAATTCAGCCCCTGCCCGGGAGATTTTATGGATTAAAGCTCATCAAGCCTATTCACCGGATTTGCTGCATTTTGTTCAGTCAGGACTGAAAGGCTCTTTCAAATCTTTATCGCCGCAACGCCGGTCATTGGAAGAGGCATTAAAAACAGGGCTGTCACGCCCGGAACAAAATCATAATCTCTTCAAATACAAGTTGCGGGATTTTGCGAAGGTAATGCGCGGAATAGCGACAGGTGCTAATGATTATTTCTTCCTTACCAGACAGCAATGCAAAGAATTGCATCTGCCAAATGAGATTTTGAAAGCAGCCATCGGCAGAACACGTGATGTATCTGGAGATAGAATCTCAATAGATGACATAGAAAAATTGGACAGGGAGAATAGGCCCACGCTCCTTTTGTGTGTCGACAGCCAACATCAGCTACTTTCTTCTGTCAAGAAGTACCTGAAAGAAGGTGAAAAACGAGGACTGCATGAAAGAGCTTTAATCAAGCAGCGTCGGCCTTGGTATAAGATGGAGCAAAGAAAAGTTCCTCCACTGTTGTTCGCGTATTTAGGACGGCGTAATTCAAGATTTATTAAAAATGAAGCTGGCATTGTGCCGCTAACCAGCTTTCTATGTGTTTATCCCATATGTGAGGATGAAGCATATGTCCACAAATTATGGATGGCTCTGAATCACCCCGATACAATCGCCAACCTTAAACTGGTCGGAAAGAGTTATGGCTCCGGGGCTATAAAAGTTGAACCCAGAAACCTAGACCTTTTGTCTATTCCGGAACACTTGGTTGAGGAGTTTCAGTTAAGCGTAGACTTACCTTTATTTTCCTCCCATAAATAGTCACGGATGCGGCAGACGCTTCTATTTATATATGTTTAATAGAAGTTCCGAATCGCCGTGGAAGACGGACGAATCCGGAACGGAGATCTGATTCTGATGAACGCCATGGGGGGCGGGTTCGCCTGGGGCGCGGCGCTTGTGCGCTGGTGAGTCCACGGAACCCCTTGCCCTGAGCCGGTTTCAGGGCCGTTAGCCACTGTAACTTTATTTCTCAACTCTTTGTATTGACTGATTTATTGTGAATCGATAGTGTAAAGTCACGTTGATCCTTTGAGGTGCAAAATGAGTAACCAGACAATTACCCGCGCAGACCTGAGCCAGGCCGTTTACGAACAGGTCG
>JAZDIE010000338.1:0-2191 GCA_043805295.1 Pseudomonadota bacterium | reverse complement strand
TACAATAAATGCTATTAGTATAACTATTGCAAGTATCCCTGCAACCATTAGGAATATAGAATGATCTCCTTGAATGATCTTGCCGCCTTTAGTTGTCTGGGCGGCAGTGCCCAGTGTAACAAGTCCGGAAAGTCCTTTTTCCAGAAATGGCAGAGCGAAAAAAAGATAAACCGCCTCAAGTGCAGCAAGGAGTATCCCTTTTAAGTATTGGCCGTTATATATCTGCCCGAGACCCATACACAGAAGAGATAATATGCCAGCCCTTTTGCCATGATTCTTCATTTTCATTCTCCTCTTCTTTTTTAAAACGGCAGGCATTAATTATACACTTCAATTGATGAATCACAAGAACCGACTATGGAGAGCGCTCTTTTAAAGCGCTCTCCATGAACAGATAGGAATCACGCCATTATTTGGGTAACAATGCGTTTGCGTCCATAATCGACTGCACCATTTTATCCAATTCCGCCTTGGTATCCAAAGTCGGATCGTCCCACAGGCCGGAAATATATGGATTCGTTTGAGCCCAGACAGCGGCCATTTCCGGTATCGATGGCATCGACTCGGAATACTGCGCCTGCTGAAGGAATGCAAGTGCGTCTTTGTCTATGGTAATCAGAGGATCGTCAAGCAAATCCAAACGGGGCGGCAATTGACTGATACTGAGGTACCGTTTCAAAAGCGCATCCCTGGATGTGCAGTACATCGCAAATAGTTTCGCGGCATTCGGGAAATCTGTATATGAACTTACGTACAGCGCACGAACACCTGAAAAACTGATCGGATGCTCCCCGTTTGCCAGTAGGGGAAGGGGCATAACGGCATAAGGTACCTTTGCATCCTTGTAACCCTGGATTGCCCACGGACCATTGAGATGCATGGCGAGTTTCCCTTCCCTGAAAAGGGTTTCCCTCATATCGTATGTTATATCCCCTGAAATCAAAGGAGTGATAGCCTGGAAACTTCTAATCAGGTCGACGCCAGCTACAGAACCGGCATTGTTCAGTCCGATATCGTTAGGGTCAGTACCGTTCTTGCCAAAAGTATAGCCTCCGTTGCCGCTAAGGAAAGCGTACTGGAAGTAGAAGTTGTTTGGTTCAAGCAGGAATCCGTATTTCTTGTTCGCCAGATCAGTGAATTGTTCGTCGAAAGCCAAAACATCGCCCCATGTTTCAGGTGGAGTTGTTACCAAATCGGTGTTGTAAATGAGCGCGCTTGTCTCTATTGCGGTGGGATAGCCGTAAAGCTTGCCGTCAATCGAACAGGCCTTGATAGCGCTTGCCATAAAGAGGGAGGGGTCGGAAAGATCGTTTTCGTACACAAGACCGGCGGCAACAAGCTTTCCAACGTGGTCATTCACAGCGCAGAACACATCTGCGCCCGTTTTGGCTGGTCCGGCAACTGCAATTCTTGCTGAAGCATCCGTATGGTTTACCGGTTCATATGTAATCGGCACACCATACAGTTTCGTGAATTCAGCCGCCAGGCTTTGAATCCATGCACCGCTTCCATCATCTTCGGTTTCCCATACTATAAGTTTCGCTCCGGGCTCGGGAACCAATGTTGCATCCGGTGGTTGTGTTGAGCTTTCTGCAACGCCGACAATCATTATTAGTGACATCATCAGCGCTAGGATTGCTCCGAGTCGTCCTTTTCGAGAATTTAACATTTTTTGGATCCTCCTTAGTTTTTTTATATCAATTCACAAGTGAATTAATACCGACTGCCAGATTCCATCATATGTAATCGTTTCCATTTTGCTCCATACAAGTTCACCTTTCTTCACTAGCGTGTTCTTTTAGGTTCTCGTTATCATGTTTTTGTCATGATACATACCTGATAGGGATCAAGGTCTAGATTTACCGCACTATTGTAAATGTTTCCATTGTGCACAAAAAAAATCTCCTCTTTTTTTAAGGGCACAATAGGAAGCTCTTTTTCTGTCAACAAATCCATCAAATAGTGGACATCATGATGCCGTTCGAATATTGGGAGGCTAATGCTGCTCCGGTGCTCAGAGTTATTAATCACAACATAGACTCTCTCGTTATCAAACAACCTGACAAAACCATATGTACCGTTATCGGAGGAACAATAGTTGCATCTGAAGTCTCCTTTTGATAAGGCTGGGCTTGCTTTTCTCAAGGAAATAATGCGTTTATAAAAGTTGAGCAGCTCCATGTTTTGCCTT
>JAZDIE010000337.1:0-6840 GCA_043805295.1 Pseudomonadota bacterium | reverse complement strand
TGCATCTACATCGCAAACAGACATGGATGAAGCAGGCAAACAGGGGCTTATTGTTTCCGTTACCCGCGTTGACTTTGCTGCTAATAGTATTGTTCTGATAGCGCCTTCTGCAGAAGAACAATTGCTCAAATCCTTCGAGGGTTTGAGCGAAACCTCAATAAAAAAGATTGCCATTGGAAATCCAAAGACTGTTCCAATAGGCCGGTATGCGGAAGAGATTTTCAGTTTTTACCAGATACTTCCTTTTATAAAGGATAAGTTTATATACGCTGAAAACGTTCGACAGGTACTTGATTATGTTGCAAAAGATGAGGTTGACGCTGGCGTTGTTTATGTTACAGATGCGGCTATTAGATCAAAAGAAGTTAATGTCATTGCTATTGCTCCTGAGGCAAGCCATAAGCCGGTTGTTTATCCTATAGCTGTTGTCAAGGGGTCAAAAAACGAGTCGGCAGCAAAGGCTTTTATCTCTATGGTGTTATCTCAGGAAGGCAAAAAAATCTTGCAAAAGTACGGTTTTAAAACACTTCAATAGGACATCAATGGACGAATCAGTTTTTTTTTCAGTGCGTCTTTCATTGCAGGTAGCGTCTGTTTCAACAGCGCTAATAATACTTACTGGGATACCTTTAGCTTACTTGCTTGCGCGAAGAGACTTTATAGGCAAGGAGCTTCTTGATGTGATCTGCACATTGCCTTTGGTGCTGCCTCCTACAGTCACAGGCTATTATCTTATTATAATCTTTGGCAGAAAAGGCGTTATTGGCAGGCTTATCTATGAATGGACTGGATGGAGTATTATGTTCACCTGGTATGCTGCCGTACTTGCTTCTTTTGTTGTCGCATTGCCTCTCATGATAAAGATTACAAGGGCTGCTATTGACTCTGTTGACAAGAGCCTTATCAACGCATCCTTTACCCTTGGACACTCTGAATTAGATACTGCATTAAAAGTCATTCTCCCTCTGGCAAAGCGCGGCATTGTTGCTGGGATAGCGCTTTCATTTTCCCGCGCTATGGGAGAATTCGGGGCGACACTCATGCTTGCTGGTAATTTGCCTGGCAGGACAGAAACAATGCCCCTTGCGATCTATAGCCTTGCAGGGAGCGGCGAATGGGCAAAGGCTCATTTTATGGTTGCCTTGATGACCTTAATGTCTGGTGTCTTTTTATATATCGCCAACAAATATGCAAAAAGGATTATATGACAGGGCTGCAAGTAAGGCTTCAGAAAAAGGTCAAGAACTTTGACCTTGATATAGAATGGCAGATCGGTAACGAACTGGCTGTCCTATTTGGCTTTTCGGGCGCTGGCAAGTCAATGACTCTTCAAATAATCGCCGGTATACTAAAGCCTGACAATGGGGAGGTGAGTTTTGATGGCGTAGTCTACTTTGACAGTTCAACAGGAACCAACTTTTTACCTCAGAAGCGGCCGTTTGGCTACCTATTTCAAGATTTGGCGCTTTTCCCACATATGACAGTCTTACGGAATATTCTTTACGGCGCGGTAAATCTTCCTAAAAACGAAAAACTTGACAGGGCGCGTGAGATGTTCCGTACATTTAAACTCACAGGGCTTGAGGATAGATACCCCCATGAAATATCAGGCGGACAAAAACAGAGGGTGGCATTGGCGCGGGCGTTAATTCGTCATCCAAAGCTGCTTTTGATGGATGAGCCTTTTTCAGCGCTTGATCGCCCTCTTCGCCTGGAGATGGGGCAATTCTTGCGAGAAGTCAGGGATAATTTCAGCATCCCAGTTATTATGGTAACTCATGATTTTGAAGAAGCCTCCAGAATCTCAGATAAAATAATTGTTTATGAACATGGCAGAATCGCTCAGGTTGGGTTGCCTGAAAGTGTTAAAAACAATCCGGCTAATCTTTATGTCTCTGGGCTTATAGCATGCAATGATAGTTCGTGATCTCAAACCGGCACTGGCTTCCTTGATATTCATCTGCCAACCTTATTGTAAGCTGCATTATTATACACCTCGTAACCATGATTTATGTGTAGTCTAAAATACTTTTTTTGACTGACTACAAATGTCAAGGTCATAGCCAAATTTTCCAAACAGCTTGAAAGGCTTACCCCTTTTGGCTGACGAGATAAGGAGGTTTGCATGGAAGACGTTAAAGGCCGAGTGATTTGTAAACTGAAGTCGGCCCGTGTTTACAAGAAACTGTCTCAGGGTGATCTGGCGGAGCGAGTGGGTATTAAACGACAGGCCATTTACGACATGGAGTCTGGCCGTTATATGCCCAATACGCTCATTGCGCTTAGATTGGCAAGGGAACTGGATTGCAGGGTTGAGGATCTTTTCATTCTGGATATGCCGGAAAACGGGGAGCCTGTCACGCTGGCCGAAAAGTCGAGTTTTACAGATAGCAGGGTTTCTGTTGTCCGTATCCGCAATCGTCTCATTGCTTATCCCATGGACGGCAAGTGGTTGCATGGCAATGGATTTCAGGCTGCTGACGGCATGCTCAGTAAAGACGGCGGTACGGTTCAATTGCTTCAGACAGAGGAATCCCTAAAAAAAAATATCTTACTGCTGGGCTGTGATCCGGCGTTTGCTTTGCTGAGTTCACATGTTTCCCGCTATGCAGGCGATGCCAGGGTTTATTGCCGTTTTGCCTCAAGCTATGCCGCGGTTAAAGCGCTGGCATCAGGCCAGACACATATGGCGGGAACCCATTTGCATAATCCGGATGCCTCGGAATCCAATATTTCGCTTGTAGAAAATATGCTCACTGGAACCAAAGCCATGCTCTTTGCTTTTTCAATGTTTGAAGAAGGACTGATGGTGGCGCCGGGAAATCCGCTTGACATTCGTTCTGTAAGTGATCTGGCAAAAGGCAATGTCCGGCTGGTTAATCGAGAACGCGGAGCTGCTCTTCGTGTATTGCTGGATGATTGTCTGGCGCGCGCTGGTGTGCCCACAGAGGCTGTGAATGGCTATGATTATCTGGTCGCAAGTCACAGCCAGGGCGCCCGGATGGTTGAATATAAGCTGGCAGATGCCGCGCTGGGGTTGCGGGCCGTAGCTGTTGCACATGGACTTGATTTTGTTTACATCCAGGCGGTTCGTTGTGATCTTGTCATTCCATACGACTTGTTGGATTTTTCTGCGGTAAAAACTCTTCTGGATATTCTGCAAACGCATGCGATGCGCAAGGAATTGTCCTCCCTTCCGGGCTATGATGCTTCTATCACTGGCAAGCTCATCGGTGAAGTTAACAACAGATAAAGTCGGAATCCAGTGGACTATCAAATCTCCTCAGGTGTTTCCTCAAAATACATATTGACTTTTTCTTAAATAATATAGTATCGGCTTCAATGTGTCGTTTTTAGCTTACAAGTATATTGTATAATGTATCTTATAGCAATACATGCGCAATTTGAACCAGTATTTACCGACCGAGACGTGAGTGTCAACTAATGGGAAATAACCCTGAACAGGGAACCTTGAACCTGTGAACGGTTACTTAAATTGAATATTGAAGAACAACTATTGAAAAGGAAGCAGCATATGAAATGCCACGCAATAAAATGGATTGGTGCGGTTTTATCTGTAGTTACATTGATCATAGGATCGGCAATGGCTGAAGAACCTGGAAACAATCAAACACCATTATGGCAATTAAAGCCGATTACTGTGTATGATACTGCAATCGGCAGTGGCGAGGCTTTTGTGGCTCCGCTTGATTTATTGGCCCCATCAAACCAAGAAAGCTATACCCAAAAAAGCGTCAGGACGTTTGGCAAGCAAGGCAATATCAATGTTTTTAAGATAGTTGAGATGTCGCCGTCAATTAACTATACTGCTGTTGATACTCTTGGCACAAACGAAAATGGGTTTCATGACTCTATCAGGATAAGGGGTAAAAAACAGACAGGGCCGGGCAGTGTCAAGTCGTATGATGGCATACCGATAAGCGGTAATCCCGGTGGTGGAAAAACAATATTTGACATGGAAAATATAGAAAGTGTGGACTTGTATAAAGGGTATATACCTGTAGATAAGGGGTTTGGTTTTTCAAATCTTGTTGGCAAAGCAGATATTAATATCAAAAGACCTGAGGATACATTTGGTGCAGATATTTCCCAGACAATTGGAAGCGATAATCTCTATAGAAGTTTTTTGCGTCTTGATACTGGTGATATTGGCAATGTATCTACTTTTGGTTCTTTTTCTGATACGTCAAGCGATAAGCATAAAGGCGAAGGGGAGCTTAAACGAACAAATGAGACCTTGGGAGTTTTGTGCAAACCAAACGGCAAAATTAAGACAGAGCTTTTTGTCTCACATAATAGAGATGATCACCACAACTACTACAATCTGACGTATGCCGAAGCACAAAATTTAGGGCAAAACTTCAGCAAAGGCTTTAATACAAATAAGGCAAACGCAAATTACTACGACTACAACAAGCAAAATTTTGAAGACACAGCTCTTCTCGCAAATATGGAGGATGCGCTATCCCCTGACTCAAGAATCTCTTTCAAGCCTTATTATCTATATGACAACGGAGAGTATTCGTATGCATCTGGAGCAAATGTCATCAAGTGGGATATAGACCATGATGTGTTCGGCGCGGTCTTAAAATACGAAAAAAGCTTTTCAAAAGAGCTGAACGCAAAACTGGGATATTGGGCGCATAGACAGCACCCGCCTGGACCTCCGGCAGATCAAAAGAAATACACAGTTGGCGCAAATGGTCTGACGTATTCTGGATATGCAGTGCTTGCTGATAACGACTATCATGATTTTCAGTCTCCGTTTACTGAAGTTAGCGGTCAGGCAGGTAATTTTGTATATTCCACAGGGGTTAGATATCTAAACTTCAACCTAGGGGCGTTAAAAAGCTATACCAATGGCACAAGCGCTGCCACAAGCCAAGACTATGATACGGCTATCGCAAATGGTAAGCTGGATACATGGGCTAGCGTGGATGCAAAACACTTCAGAGAGTGGCTGCCTAATGGTTATCTGGGCTATAACTGCAACAAAGATGCTACGCTATATGTGGATTATACGAGAACATATGGCTTGGATGTTAATCTCTTCCCTACCTATGTTCAACAGAGGTCAAGTTTTGTTTCAAAGGGGGTAACACTTCAAAGCCTATGGGACAAGCTAGACCTGGAGACAGCGGACAATTTTGATCTTGGGGTTAAATACAAAATCAACGATATGTCCCTTAATCCAAACGCCTTTGTCTCTGTTGTAAAAAACAAACAGGCAAGGATTTATGATGCTACCTACAACGTTACTTATCCATATAATGCGGCGGATGCTTTGGGGTATGGCTCTGAGATAGCGGCTAGCGGCGCACTTTCAAAAGAACTGGATTTTTTATTAGGGGTATCCTACAACAAATACTATTTTACAGAAGATTTGAAAACAGCGGCCAACGCCACTACTTTATCAAAAGGCAAGCAAGTGCCTGATGCTCCGATATATATGGCAAAGGCAGCTTTATCATACAAGATAGTTGATTTTACGCTTACACCGTCTGTTAAATACATGTCTGCAAGATATGGCGATGTGCTAAATAATGAAGAAATAAGCGCCTCCACAATAGTGGATTTTGATATTTCATACGAGATAAAAAAGGTGTTTGGCTCAAAATCCGCAAAATTTTCCATTACTGCCACAAACCTGTTTAACCAAGAATACATCTCAGCGATAAATACGGCAGATGACGCTTTGGCTGCTACAAATACTGCGGCAACATACCAGACCGGCGCTCCTGTTGGAGTATACGCTAATGTCAATTTTAAGTTTTAGGAATAAAGAGTGATTGAAAGGAAAAATAGGGACGCCTATGTTTTTATGCTTTAGATTCAATCAATATTAGACATGATAGCAGGCGAAGATGTTACGAACGAAAAATAGTTTTAAGTGTTCAGCGAAGAAATGAATAAAAACATAGACGTCCCTGTTTCTTTTCCACAGTCATTATGGTAACTCATGATTTTGAAGAAGCCTCCAGAATCTCAGATAAAATAATTGTTTATGAACATGGCAGAATCGCTCAGGTCGGGTTGCCTGAAAGTGTTAAAAACAGTCCGGCTAATTTGTATGTTTCTGGGCTTATAGCATGCAGTCGTTAGTGATATCAATTGGAAGAAGTCTTTCAGTTGCGAAGGGAAGAGCGGGATAGCTTTCCTTCTATAAACATAGATGAAATGTTTTTGTCTTTGAAAAGCGATAAGCGCTAAAGTGCTTTGTATCAAAGGTAACGATGTTGGCGATATTTAATTCCTGGGCGAGGCTTACGAGGGTGGCATCTGCATAGTCCATTGGAAGGTCTGAATATTTTCGCATCAGCTTTTTATTGTGTTCAAGGCTATTGAGGCTAAAAGGAACTAAGATGAAAGCGCCACAAAGAACAAAGTCAACTGCTGCTTCCTGCGCTGATATTGAAAAGTTCACCAGATATAATACTTCTGTTAGCACTGCTTCGGTAGAAAAAATCTCTCCCTTAAATTTCCGGAACCATTGCGCGCATTTATCATGTTTCCCCTCGCTTCTGTCAATCAGGGCGACCCATGGACCAGTATCTATTAGGACTTGTTGCATGAAGAAGTTTCTCGTATTTTGCTGATCAGATGCTCCCTGTGTTTTTGGCCCAGATTTTTAACGCCACTTTCTGCTGATCCAACTAAGTGAGAGACTTTCTGATAAGGTGCCACATTATCCTGAGATAGATTTTCTTCTATAAACTTTCTTATGGCTATACGTATAATATCTGAACGTTTCAATCCTAATTGTTTTGCAATTTTCCCAAGGCTCCCTTGATACTCATCTGCCAACCTTATTGTAAGCTG
>JAZDIE010000336.1:0-2997 GCA_043805295.1 Pseudomonadota bacterium | reverse complement strand
GCTCTCTTAGTTCCTGGTGCTACCCGGGTGCCGCCCTGGCCTGTTAGCTAAAATTCAAAACTGGACTCTTTAAAGTTGAAAACTGGACAGTCCAAGCTCGCGTTTCTTGATCCTCTGAGTATCAATAAGTTTGCCTTTTAGCCAGAATCTTAGCTCAATAAGCGAGTCATCCAAAGGATAGACCCGGATATTAACTACCTGCCTTGGCATGACATCCCTAAGTCGCAAGGATAGGTTTTTAATCGTTACCTTGCAATACTGATCAACAAAGCGTGTAGTCCTAAAAGCAAAGATGTCTTTATAGGTTAAGTAAGGTATAGGCACAGTAAATTGGCGGAACAGAGATTTACCATGCTCTTTGGCATTCTGAAAGCGCAGGTAGGGAATTTCACCGGTGGTTGAATGTACCTGCTTATGATTATAGCGGTCTAGTTCCGCATTTAAAACACGCTGGCCATGGGCAATGGTCTTGACATTCTCCCTGATGCAGGAGCGGATAATCCGGTCTTGCAGCCATTGATAAGGCCTCTCTATCTTGCCTTTTGCCTGCGGGGATAAAGCATAAATAGGCTTAATCCGGCAGTCAATTAGGACCTGCTTCCACTGCGGGTCAACATCATCAGTGAACCTTTCGAACCTGTGGTGTACCTGGTCGCGGCCCCTGACATACCTGAATATAGAGTGGCAGTCTACATAATAGGAATAAGGGCATCCTTCTTTGATCACGACGGACTGCAAGGCCTGGATATGCGCCCAACTGGATTCATGCTCCTCAAACTTTCCATAGGGGATATACCTGCTATGGTCATCCAGAGAGGTGATCAGACACCATTTTTGCCTGGCAGCCGGTGCCCACAAGTGGTACGAGGCATCGTGTTGGATAAGCTCTCCGATGTAGCGGGTTAAGACCTCGCGGTTATGCACTTTTTTATGCTCTTTGCGCGGGATGTAGTAATCATGCTCCTTGGCGCATTTAATAACGGTAGGCAGCGATGTGGTCTGATTATAAACTTTTGCCAACCGGTCTTTGATATAAGAGTAGTTGTAGTACTTTAAAGGAATATCTTTATTTCTGATAGCTTCTTTATCAATTTGCAGCTCTTTGATGATATTCTCCTGGATCTCCGGGGATAGCCTTTTAGGCGACGTCCTGGCGTAGTTGATGGAGAACTTATTCGTGTCAGCCCGGTATTCTTTCAAAAGAGAGAAGAACTGAGACCGCTTGATGCCCAAAAGCTCTTGGATATATTCGCGCTCGATTTGTTTATCCATGTAACGTTTTAATAGATCTTTGACCTGTTCGGTTGAAAACTGCTTGTGTATCTGCGCCATAGCAAATTCCTCCTTTTTTAAAGGAATTATAGCGCAAAAACGCCAGTCCAGTTTTCAGCTTTAATTGTTCAAAAACAGTCCAGTTTTCAATTTTAATTGACAGTGCCCCGTTGACTCATAATAAAACCTAACCATACGGGCAGGGTTAGATTAGTTGTTTTTAAGAGCGAAAATTTTCTTAAGTTTTGCGTCAATAGCCTTTCGTAACTGAAAAGGGTTTAAGGTTTCAAACTGCTCCTTGAGAGCGCGTTTTACCGAAGCTTCAACATCAGGCGATTCTAATGCCCTTTGGTAAGGCGTCTTAGGCTTATCATAACGTTTAATAGTCTTTGCCGCAACCTGTTTTTTCTCTATAAGCTTTACCGAAGGCATAAAGAAGTTATGGTACAGCCTCCATTCATTGCGGAATAAGTCATTAAGCAGGGGTACAACAGCCGGATTGTCAAGCCTGGAGTAGCCAAGCCATTGTCTGATCTGTGTCCAGTTTTTCTGTTCAATATGGGCGTTATCGTCTTTATGATAAGGCCTGGAACGAGTAAATTGTACAGGTTTAGACCTTTGGCTAAAATGGCGCAGGAGATGCCAGTTTAGGAATTCGCTTCCGTTATCGCAGTCAAAACCAAGCAGCTCAAAAGGAAGCATATTCTCGACATCCTTGGTTTGTTCTAACACAGCGGTTTCACCTTTGCCAAAGACAGCGCGCTGTTCTCCCCAAGCGGTAGCGATATCCGTATAGTCTATGATATAGACGAAATCGCCCTCGAGCGAGCCGCCGCAAAGAGCAACAGTATCGGCTTCAAGGAAGCCGGGCTTGGTTTCGTTCCATTGATCGGTCTTGACCAGGATATGTTCTTTGAGCAGGGTTCCCGGCTTGGTAGCGCATCTGCCTTTGGTCTTATATTTTGCTTTAAACGGACTTAAGATACGGTCAATAGTTGGAGCTGATATCTTAAACAATAGTTTTACAACCGGCACAGATAAATGGCCGTATTCTTTGTGATAAAAAGGCAGCCACGCGGGCAGTATCGCCTTAAGGCGCTTGGAGCAGGGCAGGTTAGCCGCAAGACATATCCTGCGCAATGCTTCTAAAACCTCAGGGCGGTTGTATTTTGAAGGCCTGCCGCGCTTTTTAGGCTTAAGCCTGGTAAAGCGCTTAAAAGTGTAAATCAGGAAAATAGCGTATTTGCGGTTATATCCGGCAGCAGCGCAGAATTCATCAAGAATAGCTGATTTTTTCTTCTTTGAGGACTTGCTGTAGCGGATAACTATAGACTCAAGATATTCCATACGGGATTTCGGACTCATAAATACACCTCCTGAAGGCATATTTTCGGTTAGATGATTTATGAGTCAATGATACCCGTATAAAAAACTTTCAGTTAGATTTAATATGAGTCAATTCGGTGCCGCTTAACGCCTTGACAGGCATATTTTTATATGCTATACTCTATCTGTAGTGTTTAAGATAGTATCCGGGGTGTTCCTGGGTTGGAGGACGCAGGGACTGTAGTAAAAAAAATTCAAGCCGGAATCGGCAAAAGGGTCGATTCCGGTTTTTTTATTTAATAAACATTTTCTAAAGGCAAAAAATTACTTAAGGAGGGCAGTAAACATGTTTAAAGTGTTCAGTAGAATCAGTTCGCTCTTGATAATGGCGAGCATGGT
>JAZDIE010000335.1:0-5229 GCA_043805295.1 Pseudomonadota bacterium | reverse complement strand
GTGACTTTCTCACAGTTCCTGATCTGCTCAAAAACCGCTTCTACGCATTTCTTTGGCCTGAAAACGCCTACGCATCATCGCAATCATAAAAAAACAGGCCTTTTAACAGTTGCCGTTCAATATCATCAAAACTTGCAGGTGTTTTTTCCTTGACCGCTACAATAATCATTTGTGCCAAATTTTACTTTGACGCAACCCTGCCCTTTGACCAAAAAATCTTGACCTTACAACAAAAAAACAATATGGATTTGCAGCTTTTCAGGACAGGAGATATCAGTATATGATTTTTGGACTTGTAGCCAATCTTTTTGACGCCATAGCAGCCATCCTTGATATTGTATTGACCTTTTTCATGTGGATAATAATAGCTCGCTCAGTGCTTTCATGGGTAAGTCCAGACCCTTTTAATCCTATTGTACGTTTTATCTATAATATTACGGAACCAGCATTATACTGGATCAGGAGACGTCTACCCCTTTTGTATGGGGGGATCGATCTCTCGCCAATGATTATAATCCTGGTCATTATATTCTTACAGAGGTTTGTTGTACAAAGCCTAAGAATGTTCGGCCCATAAGCGTCATGGAATGGCCGATAAAAGAGACAGAAAAAGGGCTTGTTTGTCATATCATTGTTCAACCCCGCTCTTCCTGTAACAAAATTACCGGCGTTCATAATGGCGCGTTAAAAATTAAAATAACAGCCCCTCCGGTAGAAGGCGCGGCGAATACCTGCTGCGTTAAGTATCTTGCATCCCTGTTAAAAATAGCCCCAGGCAATATTGAGATTATCGCCGGGCATAACAGCCGCAATAAGCAAGTCCGTATCAAATCTATCTCCCGCAAGGAATTAGAGTCCCTGCTTGACGGGCATACCCCCTTTTGATAAACATCGCCACATGACAACATCTGGTTTCGTGCATCTTCATGTCCATACTGAATACAGTCTGCTCGATGGCGCTATCCGTCTGGAAAAACTCATACAAAAAACGCAATCCTACGGAATGTCTGCCGTGGCCATGACTGATCATGGCACTATGTTCGGCGCAATATCGTTTTATAAAAAAGCCTCAAAAGCGGGCATTAAACCTATTATAGGCTGCGAAGTATATGTCGCGCCAAAAAGCAGATTTAATAAGGACCCTGACCAGTCTTCCGGGCCATACCACTTGGTATTGCTGGCGCGTAACATAAAAGGATATCAGAACCTTTGTAAACTTGTGACCATAGCTCAACTTGAGGGATTTTACTATAAACCGCGCATAGATAAAGAAATACTTGCCTCGCTGCACGAGGGGCTTATTGGTATGAGCGGCTGCCTCCACGGAGAAATTGCCCATTTAATACTGATCGATCGCTTTGATAAAGCAAGGGAGGTCGCGCTCTTTTATCAGCAATTGCTTGGCGAAGGGAGGTTTTATCTGGAAGTCCAATCTAATGGACTCAAAGATCAGGAAAAAGCGAACCAGGGTCTCCTTGAATTAAGCAAAGACCTTTCTATCCCGCTTGTTGCAACCAACGACTGCCATTACCTGGAACCAAAAGATGTCCGGGCGCATGAAATTCTCCTCTGTATACAGACAGGAAAAAATATTCACGACGAAAACAGATTCAGGTTCAAGACAGATCAACTTTACTTCAAATCACCTTCCGAGATGCAAAATACTTTTGTTGGGTTCCCCGGAGCAATCGAAAACACGGTAGAAATCGCTAAACACTGCAATGTAGAGCTTGAATTCGGGAAATACCATTTTCCAAGATTCCCGATCAGACCTGAAGAAAAAACAACGGAACGATTAAAACGCGACGCAGAAGAAGGACTTAAGCACCGGTTAAAGGAGATACAGGAACGAAGCAAAAACAAAATAATAGAAGATGATTATCAGAAGCGGCTTAGCTATGAAATAGACATAATTCAAAAAATGGGTTTCAGTGGTTATTTTCTTGTGGTTGCGGATTTTATCCAATACGCCAAACAAAAGGGAATTCCAGTAGGGCCTGGCCGAGGATCGGCAGCCGGCAGCCTTGTCGCATATTCGCTTGGAATTACAGAGCTTGATCCCATTGAGCATGGCTTAATCTTCGAGCGTTTCTTAAACCCTGGGCGTCAAGGGATGCCTGATATTGACGTAGATTTCTGCATGGACAAAAGAGAAGGCGTATTCAGGTATGTACTGGAAAAATACGGCGGGCCAGAGCATGTCGTCCAGATCATCACCTTTGGAAAGTTACAGGCAAGGGCGGTCATTCGTGATGTAGGCCGGGCGCTCAACATCCCTCTTAGAGAGGTGGATATAACGGCAAAGCTGGTTCCGGAGGTTCTAAAAATCACTATCGCCCAGGCAGTGCAGCAGGAACCAAAACTGCAAGCAATGGCAAAAGAAAATCCTTCAATACAAGAGCTTCTTACCATAGCCCAGGTACTGGAAGGACTACCAAGGCATGCCTCCACACACGCGGCAGGGGTTGTTATATCAGACAAACCCCTGGTTGATTACCTCCCCCTTTATCGCGGCTCCAAAGGCGAGGTAATGACCCAATACGACATGAAATGCGTGGAAAGTATTGGGCTGATAAAATTCGACTTTCTAGGACTTCGCACCCTTACTGTTATTGCCCATGCCTCGAACCTAATAAAAGAACGGACCGGAAACGCCCCTGACTTTGCGAGGCTCGACATGAACGATAAAAAGACATTTGAGATGCTCGTATCAGGGAAAACCATGGGGGTGTTTCAGCTTGAAAGTTCCGGCATGAGAGATCTGCTGGTGCGGATGCGTCCGGAGTCGTTCAGCGACATAGTTGCATTGGTCGCCCTTTACAGGCCAGGCCCCCTTGAAAGCGGCATGGTTGACGACTTTATCAAACGCAAGCACAAAAAGGTTGAAGTGACTTACCTGCTCCCTAAACTTGAGCCTATCCTGAAAGAGACATACGGAGTAATCCTCTACCAGGAACAAGTAATGCAAATCGCCTCATCTCTCGCAAATTACTCAATGGCCGAGGCGGACAATCTTAGAAAAGCAATGGGAAAGAAGGTGGTTGAGATCATGGCTCAGGAACGAGCACGATTTCTGGCCGGAACTATCAATAACGAAATTGATCCAGGCAAGGCAACTGCCATTTTTGACCTAATGGAAAAGTTCGGGGGGTATGGATTTAACAAATCGCACAGCGCGGCTTACGCGCTTATTGTCTACCAGACTGCATACCTCAAGGCCAACTATCCTGTGGAGTTCATGGCCGCCCTTCTAACCAGTGAAATGGGTAACACAGACAATGTGGTAAAGTATATTACCGAATGCCGGAATCAGGAAATTCCTGTGCTTCAGCCAGACATAAACGAAAGCGGCAAAGGGTTTACCATAGTTGACAAAAGCATCCGCTTCGGACTTGCCGCGGTTAAAAACGTTGGGGAAAGCGCTATAGAATCAATAGTAGCAGCAAGAAAAGTGCAAGGCCCGTTTGCCTCGATCTATGACTTTTGTGAACGAGCAGACTCTCGCAAGGTGAATAAGCGTGTTATCGAGAGCTTGATAAAGTGCGGCGCATTCGATTCCACAGGCTCAAAACGGGCGCAAATGACCTGTGTCCTGGAAGAGGCGCTGGAAATCGGACAGAAAAGGCAGAAGGATAAAGCAATCGGACAGCTTAACTTGTTCGGATCTACCAAAAAGTCTGAAAAAATCAGACACAACCTTCCTGAAATAGATGAATGGAACGAGACACAGAGACTTGCATTTGAAAAAGAAACCCTGGGCTTTTTTGTCACCGGCCATCCATTGGAAAAGTACGCGTCCATTCTCTCCAGCCACACAACAGCAGATACCTCACGGCTTTCTGATCTTACAGATGGAAAGCATATCGTTATTGGAGGCGTCTTATCCGGCACAAAAACAATATCTGACAGGAAAGGGAACAGGATGGCCTTCATAACCCTGGAAGACACTTACGGCTCTGCAGAAGTTACACTCTTTGCGTCGGTTTATGCGATATGCGCAGAATACTTGCAAACTGACGAGGCGCTGCTGGTTGAGGGCCGAATCAGCAAAGATGAAAAATCCATAAAAATTCTGGCGGATTCAGTTGTCCCTCTTGCACGCGCAGGAGAATTAAAGGCCTGCGCGGTAAACTTCCGAATAGACGCAAGCAGTGTTGATCGCCATAGATTAGAAGAACTCCGAGAGATACTCGCCAGACATTCAGGGGCATGCCCTGCCTTTATCAAGCTACGCATGCCGCAACAGATGGAAACTGTCGTGGCGCTCCCAGACTCCTTAAAGGTTAAACCAGGCAAGGCATTGTCCGAAGAAGTTGACTCATACTTTGGACAAGAAGTAGTTGAAATTGTCTTTAAGACTAAGCAATAAACAGATGCTCTATCAGGAACGAACATATCGAACTTTCCAACACTACAATAGGTTGAAAAAATTTCGAGTCGTGGTAAAAGAGACTGATCTGTTTGTGTCTGCTGATCGAGACCTTCAAAAAGAGACCGAGGAGGAGGTTATCCAATGCAGAATGCCTTTAGAAAACTATATCAGACTATATCCGGAATTTTTAACCATCTTAACCCCTTTCCCTGATGACCGGCTGGCTCATCCGATTGTTCAGGATATGATCTGCGCCGGAAAAGCAGCTAAAGTCGGTCCCATGGCAGCAGTCGCGGGCGCGGTTGCAGAGCGAGTTGGAAGGAGCCTGCTGAACTACTCGCAGCAGGTGATTATAGAAAATGGCGGAGATATTTTTATAAAAAGCAATCATAGCGTCACAGTCGGAATATTGGCTGGTGACTCTCCGCTCAGCAATAAGATTGGGCTTGAAATAGACCCTAAAAAAATGCCAATATCTGTCTGCACGTCGTCAGGAACAGTCGGACATTCGCTCAGTCTGGGTAAGGCCGACGCTGTCACTGTGGTGGCACGATCCGCTGCATTGGCCGACGCGGCTGCCACTGCCATAGGGAACACGGTAAAAGATAAAGGGTCAATATATAAGGGGCTTGCGCTTGCCAATTCAATCAACGGGGTCTTGGGTGTCTTGATAGTTTTAGGTGATAAACTTGGCGTAAAAGGGGATTTAAAACTAATACCACTTGGAGGAACAACATGATCAAAAAAATAAAATTAGGGGTTATTATTATCAGCGTTTTCTTGGTTGGGATCTTTGTGTATCAAAATCGTCAGGTATTTATCTCTCCGCTCGACTTTTATTTGAATCTTGGATTTGC
>JAZDIE010000334.1:0-3991 GCA_043805295.1 Pseudomonadota bacterium | reverse complement strand
CTTTTGATCGCCTGCTTTTTCGCCAAAGGGTATGTCTAAAGCATAACGCAAGCCTTCCAGAACAGAAGACTTGCCGCTGCCACGAATACCGATTAACGCATTAAGCTCGGGAGAAAAATGAATCGTTTTACCAGATAATGTTCCGCCTTCGAATTGGATGCATCTGATATGCGAGTGCCTGTATTTCTCAACATTCTTAGCGACGCGATTTGCGTGGTCTGTTAAGGCGAATTTGATGGCGTCAAACGAAAATGCGCCGATCTTTAAGTAGCAGGCATCGCCTTTTCCGATTTCTTCCAGTTTTTTTGGATCAGAGCCTTCAACCTCTGCCGGATACCAGTCACCAAGCCATTGTTTTACCTTAGTCCGGCAAGGTCTATCCGGCACATCATGCGTGCGAACTTCTTGAAACCCGAATGTACGCTCTCTCACGGTATCATAGCGTTTATCCGTCCAATCAGAAAGCTTGCCACCTGCCATTTCGCTCCATAGCCCTTTGCTCTTTTCAACATGAGCAAATATCACGAAATAATCACGGCCAATTTCCCCCAATTCTTCAACGACCTGAAGGATATTTTTATCACTCCTCCCATTTTTATTCTGATATTGCTGTGGTGTCTTGCCGGTGAACATGGAAGTTAAGAATGGATTGATATAATCCTGTCCATTTTCAAGCCATTGTTCACTAAAAACGATCAAGACATGAATGCCGTTGGCGCCGTCATTAACCGATAATTCAACCCCCGGTATCAAGAAAATCTCTTTCTTTTTTGCCGTCTTGCGCAAAGCGTCAAATTCAGCCTTGTCAAACTTGTTGTGGTTAGTGATCACGCCAATTCTAATGCGTGCATTTCCCAACGCATCAACATAATTACTGTTGTAGTAACTATCTTCCCCTGTAAAGGAAAACTCGCCATCATCTGCTTTAGTATGCAAATGAAAATCCGCACGCAGCCAGGTAGCTCCATTCTGGAATAATTTGTTTTCGGTCGTGTTCATTTATGGTTCACCTTAATTTTTGGGGACGCCAATATCTTACTCAAAAACATCCCTGTATACGAAGATTCTATCCTTGCAATTTCCTCAGGTGTGCCGCATCCGACTATATGGCCGCCTTGATCTCCTCCTTCAGGTCCAAGGTCTATGATGTAGTCAGAAGACCTGATTACTTCCATGTTATGTTCTATCACTATAACAGTATTTCCCGCATCGATCAGGCGATTGAGCACATCAAGGAGTCTTTCTATATCCGCCATGTGGAGTCCTGTGGTAGGTTCGTCTAGTATGTACACGGTATGTCCGATCCCCCGTCTTGTCAGTTCCCGAGTCAGCTTGAGCCTTTGTGCCTCGCCTCCGGAAAGGGTTGTCGCGGATTGGCCGAGACAGATATATCCAAGGCCTACGTCCACAAGGGTTTGGAGCGGTCTTCGGATTTTGCTGATATTCCTAAAAAAGGAAAGTGCCTCACTTACTTTGAGATTGAGCAGCCCTTCAATTGTTTTACCCTTGTATTCTATCTCCAGTGTCTCCCTGTTATATCGTTTTCCGTGGCATACATCACAGGTTACCTGAATATCAGGAAGGAATTGCATATCAATCCTCATCACACCCTCACCCTGGCATGCCTCACATCTCCCGCCTTTAACGTTAAAGCTGAACCTCCCTGGTTTATACCCCCTGGCGCGCGCCTCAGGGGTTTGCGCGATCAATTCTCTTATATTATCAAATATGCCGGTATATGTGGCTGCATTAGACCTGGGGGTGCGGCCTATAGGAGATTGGTCAATGTTGATTACGCGATTAACATTTTCAGCCCCTATCAGGGAAAGATAGCGGCCAGAGCCTGTCTTTGAACGCGAAAGACTTCGAACCAGTTCAGGATAGAGGGTTTCAAGCGCCAGAGAGGACTTCCCTGAGCCAGACACGCCTGTGACGCAGATGAGCCGACCAAGAGGAAACGATATGTCAATTTTTTTTAAATTATTTGTGCATACTTCTTTCAGTGTCATGACCCCTGCTTGAACGGTTCTGCGATTTTGAGGAATTCGAATCCCCTTTTTGCCAGAGAGATATGCCCCTGTAATGGATTTGGCGTGCGATAAAAGTTTTTTGGGCGTGCCGCTGAATATGATTTCTCCCCCCTCAATGCCTGCGCCTGGCCCCATGTCTATCACATAATCCGCGTTCAGGATGGTTTCAGGATCGTGCTCAACCACAAGCACTGTATTGCCAAGATCGCGTATTTCCTTAAGTGTGCCTAAAAGCCTCTCTGTATCGCGTTGGTGCAATCCAATGCTAGGCTCATCCAGCACATAGAGCACTCCGGTAAGCCGTGAACCAATTTGAGTTGCCAGCCTTACTCTCTGCGCCTCCCCGCCTGAAAGCGAAGCTGAAGCCCGATCAAGAGAAAGGTAGCCAACACCAACATCGTCGAGAAAAGATAGCCTATGCGCCACCTCACGCATTATAGGTTCGGCAATGGCCTGTTTTAAGGGGGAGAGTTTTAGGCTTGAAAAAAAAGCGCGGGCAGAAGAGATTGTGAGCGAGGCTATCTGGTCAATAGAGTGTCCTTGAATCCTGACGCTTCTAACCTCGGACTTGAGCCGAGCGCCGTTGCACTCGGGGCAGATATTTAAGTTCATATATTGCTCAATTTCTTTTCTCACCCTGTGCGACCCTGTTTCACGATAGCGCCGTTCAAGGCTTGGAATCACCCCCTCTAACCGCTTTGAGCATGAAAATCGTATTTTTCCCTGTTCATATTGAAAAGGGATATCTTCGTCTTTTGATCCATACAGGAGCACGTCCCTGAATTTTTCAGGCAAATTTAAAAATGGCGTATCCAAGTCCATATCATAATGACGAAATACGGCCTCCAGCATCTGATGTAGATACCCCCTCCTTTGCCTGTCACCCCACGGCGCTATGGCTCCATTATTTACCGAAAGGCTGGGATTTGGAATGAGCAATTCAGGATCAAGTCTTCGCATGTGCCCCAAACCGTCGCATACGCTGCACGCCCCCTGTGGGCTGTTGAATGAAAAACTGGCAGGCCCAAAATCGGGCAGGCTGACGCCACAGCGCGCGCAGGCATTGCGCTCACTAAATACCAATTCGTCTCCATCAAGCACGGCGACAGCGACAACGCCTGAGGATTCCCCCATTGCCAGCTCAAGTGAATCGCTCAACCTGTTTCTGATAGATTTTTTTACAATCAATCGGTCGATTACCACGTCTATTGTGTGTGGAATGTTTTTATCTACTGTTATGTCCTGATCCAATTCTTTTATGTCGCCGTCTATACGCACCCTGGCAAAACCTTTTTTTCTAAGCTGCTTTAATAGTTTTACATGGTCGCCCTTTTCGTGCTGTGCTAAAGGCGCCATGATTATTATCTTAGCGCCTTCAGGGAGGTTTAAAAGTTCGTCTGTTATTTGCTGTATAGTTTTTGTTTTGATTTGCTGTCCGCACTTTGGGCAGTGGGGATCGCCGGCTCTGGCAAAAAGCAATCCCAGGTAATCGTATACCTCGGTAATAGTGCCGACCGTAGAGCGCGGGTTGCGAGTCGCGGTTTTTTGCTCAATTGCAATAGCGGGAGAGAGTCCTTCGATGGAGTCGACTTCAGGTCTGTCCATTTGTTCAAGAAATTGGCGGGCATAGGCTGAAAGAGACTCCACATACCGTCGTTGTCCTTCAGCGTATAATGTGTCGAATGCAAGAGTGGACTTGCCAGACCCTGAAATACCTGTTATAATTATAATCTGATTTTTGGGAATATCTATATTAAGATTTTTCAGGTTATGCTGCCGAGCGCCTCGAATGATGATTTTGTCCATAGGGTTATCTTAAAGAAAATATGCCTCGTACTTTTTTGACTTGTGCATCTTGCATTTGAAGCTTTCTACGCCATCTCTTATCATCCCCTGGGTATCGGTCAATAGCTTTTTAGGAGAATTGCACCTCTAAGAATAATAATATTTGAGAAACTAAA
>JAZDIE010000333.1:0-2169 GCA_043805295.1 Pseudomonadota bacterium | reverse complement strand
CCATTTTTATTCATGGGGAGTCGGGCACAGGTAAAGAACTCTTTGCCAGATATATCCATCAACACAGTTTGCGGAGGAAAAACAATTTTGTTGCCATTAATTGTGCAGCACTGCCGGAAACCCTGCTTGAAAGCGAACTGTTTGGGTACGAAAAAGGTGCTTTCACAGGTGCAATCACAAGAAAAAAAGGCAAATTCGAACTGGCCGATCAGGGGACCTTGCTTTTGGATGAGATCAGCGAGATGGATTATCAGCTCCAATCCAAACTTTTAAGGGTGTTGCAGGAAAGGGAAATCGACAGGATCGGCGGTATGTATCCGGTCCCTGTGGATGTCAGATTCATTGCTACCACCAACAGAGATATAGAGGAGCAGATCGCGCAAGGGAAATTCAGGGAAGACCTTTATTATCGTTTGAATGTCATACCGTTACACCTGCCTCCCTTAAGAGACCGGCTAGATGATATACCGTTGCTGGCAGGTTGTTTTGTCGAAAAGTACTGCAAAATGGATAAACGGTCCGTCAAAGGTTTGACAACAGAGGCAATGGCGTCACTGATGCAGCTGCCATGGAAGGGGAATATCAGAGAATTAGAAAATATGATCGAGAGGGCGGTCCTTATGTGCCGGGGGGATTTGATAGACGAAAAAACCCTTTTTGCGATTGGCGGCAACAGACCGGCCGAAAATTCAGGATACCCCTTTTTGCCGGCATTGTCTTTAAAAGAGATGGAAAAAAACGTGATTTTTCGCGCTCTTGATCAGACGGATGGGAACAGAACCCATGCCGCAGAAATGTTGGGTATAAGTGTTCGCACGCTGAGGAATAAACTCAATGAATACAAACAAAAAATGGCAACATCCTAATTCAATCGAAAATATTTCAAATAAAGAACTAAAAAGGCATGCAAATTGCTAACAACTACTTTGAGAGCAGCGGTTCAGCCACTATGACACAACAGGAAAAAGGGGAACAGGATGCCGGAAAATATGTCTTTTAGCAAAACCTTTCAAGCCCTTGAGCGTGCCATCAGCATAACTCAAAAAAGGCATGCTCTTATAACAAGCAATATCAGCAATATAGATACGCCCGGATACAAGGCAAAGGAGGTTGACTTCAAGGCGGCCTTGGAGAAGGCACTGACATCCGAACATGGAGTTGACCTGGTGCAAACCAATCCCAGGCATATCGCTTTGGAAACAGGCGGGGCCGCGGGGGTTGAAACTATTGAGGAAACAAGCGGGTGGAATGGTTATAACTGGATCAATATTGATAAGGAGATGACTCGGCTGACTGAAAACAATTTGATCTACAGAACTTCCGTTGAGGTTCTTTTGAGAAAGATAGCTATCCTGAAAGAAGTTATTAAAGAGGGAGGTCGCTAGAATGAACTTTTTGGTATCACTTGAAACAAGTGCCTCGGGGCTTTATGCTCAGAGGAAACGAATGGATATCATCGCCAGTAACCTTGCCAATATTGAGACTACCCGGACCGAAAAGGGCGGACCATATCGAAGAAAAATGGTAGTGATGAGGTCCATGCCGATGGTCCGCGACTTCCAAAACATGCTGAATAGGCAAATTGAGGGAGTTGCAATCGAGGACATTGTGGAAGATAAAAGTGAATTTAAAAAGGTCTTTAACCCAAGCCATCCCGATGCGGATAAAGACGGGAATGTGCTTAAACCGAATGTTGATCTGGTGGTGGAAACCACGAATATGCTTATGGCCAGAAGGGGGTTTGAGGCCAATATCGCGGCGATCAAGGCAACCAGACAAATGGCCATTAAGGCATTTGAAATAGGGAGATAAATTATGAGTGATTTAAGGATCGAAAAACTGCAGCAAGCCCCTGTCCAGCGCAATGCAAATACCAAACCGGAAAGCACGTCGGAATTTGGCAAGGTGATCAAGGGGACGATTGAAAGGGTCAACAGATTAGATCAGGAGGCCGACAGATCGATTATGGATCTTCTGAAAGGAAAGGCAGACATCCATGAGAGCATGATCGCCCTCCAAAAGATGGATATATCCATGCGGCTGCTCCTTACAATCCGCAACAAGGCTGTGGAAGCCTATAAAGAAATCATGCACATGCAGTTTTGATTTAGTGAAGCTCCCCGCCCTAAAGGGCGAGGGTTCTGCCTTACGGCAGTGCTTCGCTCCCGG
>JAZDIE010000332.1:0-3142 GCA_043805295.1 Pseudomonadota bacterium | reverse complement strand
ACATTGGCAAAGAGGTAGAGGATATGTCTTTCGATAATTCACAAAGCGATAATTCGGGGCAACAGGAAGAGGTGCAATTCTCTGAGGCTGAAAGAGACAAGATTCTGAGTTTAATCAAGGCTCTCTCCAGTGAAGTCAGAGAAGAATTCGATGCTAAATATAAGGCTTGGACAGGAACCTGGGATGATCCAATGATTTCTATTTACAGTGATCCGAGAAAATATGCAGAGTCCAGGCAATACGAGGAATTTTTAGATTACTGCAAGACGCTGGGCCGGACGATATGGCCTCTTTTATTTTATCAACTGGAACAGGGGGGCATTTTGGTAATAAATCCCCTTGAAGATTTGACGATTAGCGATTATGGATATCTTATGGATGAAGTAAGAGAGGAAAGCAAGCAAGATACCTATACAGTAGAAGGTGTATATCAAGCTCCTTCGCTGAGAAGCTATGCTATGAAGTATGCTAAAAAACTATTAGCTTTACTTGAATTAAAGTAAGCAAAGAAAACGGTTTTATAGATAGTTCAAATTTTCTGGATCAATATGTAGTTGTAGATGATAACTTTTTCCCTTATGAACTTTTAGGATATAAGGGAGATCCCGAGAACTATTTCAAAGAATTTGATATAGACTTTGCGATAGAAGATATAGCTATCCATAAAAGTTTTTTCCGTCAGAGGGTAGTAGGAATGATCTCCCGCAGAGACGCAGAGACGCAGAGAACGCCCAAAAATGATATCCTCCGCGTCTCCGCGTCTCTGCGGGAAAAAACTTTTCTGGACAAGTATATTAAAACAGCAGTTTGCCCGTTACCAGAGAAGGCTTTTCTTCCAGCAGAAAAAGCAAGGAAAAAAACAATATCTTTTTTAAGAAAAATATCAGGCCCAATTACAAATAATTCAGAACCGTGGGTAACCAGACTTTTTCTGACTGCCAGCACTGCTTTTATACGTAGAAAAATACAAGGTGCTGTAAATGTAAAACCGGATAAGTTGTCTTTTTTTGTTGCAAACATGAGAATGCCTCATTTTATTTGGGTATTAGAGGCAGCTCCTTTACATTTATACAAAGAGGGATATTGCATTAGCGAAGTTGTAATAGATCCCACGTCAGGTTATCTTGAAAATGGCTTAATCTACTTACGAAATAGTAATTTAATGATTTTTAATAATATAGAAAAAACTATACCTGATGCAGAATCATACTTTAGGCAATATATGCATAATCCAGGAGAGGACAATTATGTGCGAGGCGAATAATGACTTTAAAAAAAAGGCTGCTGTTCTAAAAGCAAAAGAATTTTTGAATATTGTTTGATTTTAGATCTTCAAGAGAATAGTAAGTTCCCCGCCAGTTGATCCCTTGATAATAAATAGTAGATAAAGTAGCCCTCCAGCAATGGTCGGGAGATGATCGCCATAGGCGTGGCCTACAAAGCGAAAACATTATGTTCGGGTGTTTTTGTGTCCAGCCGCAAACCAGAGGCGATTCTCGCTGAAGACTTGGCTGCCGATAATTTATCTGTGTTGCGCTATATTGATGGCCGGGTAAACTTTTCAGCTCGGACAGTATCAGCCAGCTTTTGGGGATTGATAAACCAAAAGGCTGTATATCACCCAGGATTCGGATGCACATTGGACTTTGCAGGCTATAAGGCAGATCAGCTTTTTCCCGTTCATGCCGGAAAATCTGCGATCAGAGAGCACTATAAATACAGGGCAGAAAAACAGGATGAAACACAGGATGAAGTAATAATTTCAAATCATGGAGATTATGATCGCCTTGAGGCAGCCATAGAATGGGCCTTTTCAGAGCCGGATGCGGAACATCTCCGCCGGACGCGGGCAGTCGTGGTTATTCATGAGGGGCAAATCATTGCTGAAAGGTATGCCTGCGGATTCAATAAGGATACGCCCCTTATTGGTTGGTCCATGACCAAGAGCGTTATAAATGCACTTGTTGGTATCCTTGTCGGACAGGGGAAACTGAGTCTTGATAAGCCTGCTCCTGTACCGGAATGGCAGACACCAGGCGATGAAAGGCAAAGGATTACTCTCAATCATCTTTTGCAGATGAGCAGCGGCTTAAAATTCGGGGAAGACTATGGCAATCCTCTGGATGATGTGACCTATATGCTGCTCAGAGTGCCGGATATGGCTGCCTACGCGGCAAGTAAGAAACTTGAGGGTGAGCTAGGGACTATCTGGAAATACTCCAGCGGCACCACCAATATCATCAGCCGTATCATTAGGGCCATCGTTGGCGACAATGAATATTTTGATTTTCCGCGCCGGGCTCTCTTTGAGCCTATGGGGATGGATAGTGCAGTGGATGCCTCGGGTACTTATGTCTGCGCATCTTTCATGTACGCTACTGCCAGAGATTGGGCGAGGTTTGGACAGTTATATCTTCAGGATGGAATATGGGAGGAACGGCGCATTCTCCCCAAAGGATGGGTAAGGTACACAACCACGGCCGCACCACAATCGATGGACAAGCAATACGGCGCTGAAGATACCGCCAGAGTACCGAAGCAGCGATCAGGCCGTGCTGTTGCCGGAAGATGCCTTTCATGCTGTAGGCCATGAAGGACAATTTATCACTATTATACCTTCGCGGCGACTGGTATTAGTTCGGCTTGGCCTGACTCGATACCCTTGTGCCTGGCAGCATGACAGGTTCGTTAATCTGATATTAAAAGCGATTAACTATACTTCCTGTCGTAAGTTTGATAGATTTGGTGATTGGCTTTTTTTCGACTGATGTTGTTTCAGCAAAAGAAGATTAGAAAAGCGAGGGAAGGCATTTATACAACTTTTAGTGACGAATATTTTATGGTTTTAATAAATAGCGAGAGCTTATTAAGAAAGAAGATGTAAATGAAAATACCCATATATCAAATTGATGCTTTTACAAGTAAGGTCTTTTCCGGTAATCCCGCGCACCTAAAGTTGGTATACCTGAAGACCCTGTTACCGGCTCAGCACATTGCACTTTACTTCCTTATTGGAGCAAGAAGCTGGGTAAACAAAAATTAAAAAATTTTTATTTGAATAAAAAATGCAGAATTACTTAGTTTCTAAAAAAAAACCCTTGGTAAGATGAAAACAACAGTCTATATCATTAGAGTTGTTGCG
>JAZDIE010000331.1:0-4877 GCA_043805295.1 Pseudomonadota bacterium | reverse complement strand
TACCCTGAAAACCTTGTTGGTTACGCATGAGGATATAAATGAGTTTTATAATCCGGCGCCAGGTTCTTATGCCTTAATTATAGTGACGGATACAGGTATTGGAATGGATAAAGAGACGCAACAACGTATTTTTGATCCCTTTTTTACTACAAAGGGTATCAGGCAAGGAAGCGGACTCGGTCTTGCTTCTGTATACGGAATACTCAAAAGTCACAAGGGGTATGTTGAGGTTGAATCAGAACCTGGTCTTGGCAGCGCTTTCTATATTTATCTGCCTGCCTCAGACATAAAAGTTATAGACCAGGTAAAAGGGGGGGAGCCTGCATCTAATATGCTTAAGGCGAGCGGAACTGTGCTGGTCGTAGACGATGAAAACTCTGTGCTGGAAGTTGGAGTTGAGATGCTAAAAGAGATAGGATACACGGTGCTTTTTTCTGATAACAGCAGGAGAGGGCTTGAGATATATCGTCAGAAGCAAAAAGATATAGACCTTGTAATACTTGACATGATTATGCCTGGTATGAGTGGCGGAGAGGTCTATGACAAGATTAAAGAGATCAACCCCAGGGTAAAGGTGATTCTTTCGAGCGGATACAGCATGGAAGGGCAAGCGACCGAGATTATGCAACGTGGATGTAATGGTTTCATACAGAAACCGTTTGGATTAAAAGAATTGTCACAGAAAATTCGGGAAGTGTGTTTGTAGTTACTTTAATGCGTTAATTCAGATACAGCGACGATTCTGACCTGTTTTTTCATCGTCGGCAGTTCTTCTTTTAATAATTTATAGGTAAGTCTATGGGGATGGGCAATACCAATGGCAGATCCGTTTGTCTTGGCCAGGTTGATGAGTCTTTTGAATTGAGCGCGAATAAATTGTTCTTTGACCACATGATCTATAAATATATTACGCTCTGCAAATCTAGCCTTAAGTCTTTTTGCAACAGCCCGGACGCAGGATTTTGACGTGGTTTTGCTATCTATGAAGAAGAGATTCTTGTCTTTAAGAGACCTTAAAATTAATTCCATATATTTTTCATCCCTGGTGAATTTTGATCCCATGTGGTTATTAACCCCGACGGCTGACGGGATTTGTTCCAAGTCATGATCCAGCCTGCTTAACAATTCATCTTTATCCATGCCTATGAAAAGCGCCCCTGGTCCAGGGTCTATAGACGGATATTCCGACGGCTCCATAGGAAGGTGTAATAGCGTTTCTCTGCCGGTTTTTTTTGCTGCGTTTACGATTGCCTCTTTGTGCGGGCCAAACGGAAATATAGATATGGTAAGCGCTGTGTCAATAGCCAAAAATTCAAGCGCAAGCTCTTGGTCATAACCCAAGTCATCAACGATAATGGCAACTCTTGGACGATTATCGATCTTGGTGGGCGTTGAAATAAGCGGCTCAGGTAGTTTTTTTTTGTCGTTTAATAAACGGTCAAGTTCTTTTGCCCGGGCGTCAAAATTCTCCTCTGTATTATACACCTCAAAAACCGGCTGGTTCAAGCGTAGAGGAGTCGACTTTTGCAGAGAGAGATGCTTTAGAGCAACATAAAATCCAGCGGCAACGCATACTGCCAGGACTATCAGAACAAAAGGCAATCCCTGCCATTGTCTGGTTTTGCGTTTTTTCTTATTTTTTTTGCCTGGCAACCGTTTTCTGTTTTTTATCGTACTTTTTGAAGCGCCAAGTGTCATGAACCGGGTTTTATTTTAGAAAAGATATCCCAGCTTTGCAATATTTGAATAGCTTGCCGTACCTGATTGTCTTGTTGCCATAGTTTTTCAGCAATCTCTTCATCTTTATTACCGAAAAGCATATCTTCCCTCTCCACGCCATCCTTTTCTTTATCCTGGGGTTTCTCTTCTTTATCCTTTTGAGGCTCTTCTGTTATCTTGTTATCTTTTTTGTTTTCAGTTCCATTCTCAATATGTTGCTCCAGGTCTTTTTCCCGGACATGTGTGTCTTCCTTAACCTTGGCCATTTCTCTCATTGGCACTTCAATGTCAGGTGTTATCCCCTGAGCTTGTATGCACCGGCCATTAGGGGTGTAGTAGCGGGCGATAGTTAACTTTAGGCCAGACCCGTCACTGAGAGGTTCTATGGTCTGGACAGAGCCTTTGCCAAAGGATGGAGTGCCAAGGATAAGCGCGCGTTTTTGATCCTGGAGTGCGCCTGCTACTATCTCGGATGCGCTTGCGCTCCCTCCATTGATCAGGACAACAATAGGATATTTTCTGTCTTTTTTATCAGCATGGGCAGCGTAGACTTTATCGCTTGATTTGTTTCTTCCCTTAATAGCTACTATAGTGCCCTTCTCAAGAAAAAGATCTGCAACATCAATAGATTGATCAAGAAGTCCGCCTGGGTTATAGCGCAAGTCGAGTACCAGCCCTTTTAATGGCGATTTCCCTGATTCGATTTTTTTCAGCGCTGCCTCCAGGTCTTGTGTGGTCTTGTCCCTGAAATTTGTTATTCTGATATATCCATAGCCGTCTTTAAGGGTGAATCCTCGCACGCTTTTTAAGGGTATTATCTCGCGTGTAATAGTAAAATCGCGCGGTTTATCCCATCCCTCACGTACTACTGTAATAGTCACCTTAGTACCCTTTGTGCCACGCATCAGTTTAACAGCTTCTTCCAGATCCATGTCTTTTGTGTCTTTGCCATCAACCTTGAATATCTTGTCTCCAGCCTCCAGTCCGGCCTTAAAGGCAGGGGTTCCTTCAATAGGAGATATAATCGTAATGATCCCATCAACCTTGGTAATGACAATCCCGACTCCCCCAAATTCTCCATGCGTATCTATTTGCAGCTCTTTGTAGGCCTCTGGCTGAAGATATGCGGAATGAGGATCCAATACACTGACCATACCCTTAATAGCTCCGCGTATCAGTTCTTTTGAGTCGACAGTATCTACATAATTTTTTTCTATAATATCAAGAACATCGGCAAATATTTTTAAGTCTTCATAGGCATCGTCAGTGCCGGCGAGCAGTCGCTTATGCACGCCGCTTGCCGCTACGCATACAAGAACAGCTGAAATTAACCCAACCCATGCGATAGCCTTTTTTAGTCTTAATTTGCTCATAGAAGCCCCCTTCGTTTTTTGCATTGTTTCCCTCAGACCAAGCCCTTCTCGGTTTCTACGACCTTTGGCCTGAATAGTTACATCCCTAAAAGCCTTCAGTCTATCCACTTTTTTTCATATTTAACCACGGGATCGGGTCAATAGCCTTACCATGACAACGTATCTCAAAATATAGGCCTGGCCCTTTCAGAGATCCAGTTTCGCCAACTTCTCCGATTACTTCAAGCGCCTTAACTTCATCCCCTGCCTTTTTGTAGAGTTTTTGAGAATGCGCTGAAATAGTATAATAACCATCTCCATGGTCTATAATTATGATATTCCCATATCCTTTAAACCAGTCGGCATAAATAACAGAGCCGTCGTAAACCGCGCGTATTTGAGCCCCTGCTGTTGCCTTTATGTCTATGCCGGTTTGCGAATGATATATATTGAATTTAGGGTGTTTGTATTTTCCGAATGACCTTACTATACGCCCATCAGCCGGCAAGGGAAGATTCCCCTTCTGAGCCAGGAATAAACCCTTATTGCGCGCCTCTTTATTTTTTCGTGATGCAGAGGTATCCTTTTCAAGCTTTCTGACGGTCTCTTCAAGCTTTTTTGCCCGCTGTGTCAGATCTTCAAGCGCTTCTTTTGCAGACTCTTTTTTTTTCTGCACGCCGGCAAGAAGCTCCGCACGTTTTGAGCGTTCATCTTCTATGGACTTATGTTCTTCCAGCCCCTCCGCCTTGATTGCTTCCATTTCCTCGGATCTGTTTTTTAATTCCTCTGTCAATCGGATTAGTTCGTTTCGTTTTTCGTCCAGTTGAGCACGCATTCTATGGTCGTAAAGTAAAATGCTCTCAATATCATGATACTTCCGACAGAAGCCGAGGTTGGATTCGGAAGAAAGGAGCACTGAGGCTATACCAATACGTCCCAACTTATAATATGCCACAAGGCGGCCTGCCACCTCGTTTTCCAGTTTGTCCAGGGCAGCCTTAATTTCCTCTTTCATCTTTTCGGTTGCTGATATCTGTTCCTCGAGATTTTTTTCCTGAGTCTTTAGTTCTTCAAGGCGAAGACTTGCCTTGTTGATCGCCTGGTCAAGCGAATCCAACTCGGACATGAGTCTCAGCTCTTGTTTGGCGATGGTTGCTATCTCTTTTTCTGTTTTCTTTAATTCCTTTTGAATATTTTTTGCCTTTGAACGACTCTCGCTAAGCGCTTGCACAGTCTGCCCTTCTATCTCCTCCCCCTGGCATGGATGATAGGTTAGGGAAAGACATAGACATGACGTAACGCCTACCATTAGTCGCTTAATGCTTTTCTGACTGCAAAAAAACTTCCGATCCATCCTGCAACAACTCCGAACATAACCACAACGGCCATCATGCCTGGGTTTAAGAACCTAACAGGGATATACTGAATAGCAACTGACATTACTTCCACTTTGGATATAAATACTGAAAAGAGCAGGTATAATATCCCAAGACTCGCCAATCCTCCTGAAAAACCCTGTATAATGCCTTGAATGTAAAAAGGCGACCGGATGTAAAAATCTGTTGCGCCCACAAGCCGCATAATCTGTAATTCATCCCGTTGCGAATATAAACTCAGTTTAGCGGTGTTTAAGATAATGAAGGCGCTGATTATCAGCAAAAATCCTCCAAGCGATAAACCAACTATTCTCATTAAGTTGAAAAGTAATAAGAATCGGCCAAGCCACTCTTGCCCGTACTGGACGTCTGCTATATCCTCTAATGTGGCGATCTTATCTACTAAATTTTCAATCTCTTTTTGATCTTT
>JAZDIE010000330.1:0-5268 GCA_043805295.1 Pseudomonadota bacterium | reverse complement strand
ACCGTGTCAAATACAGCACCAACGATAACAATCAGTGAGCCGGATGGCTCGCAAGACAACACAAAAACGACATTTACAGTAACATGGACTGCAGCAGATGCAGATAATGATACCCTGGCAATAGGCTGCTACGGGGATGCGGACAATTCCGGTTATGACAAAACCTATACATGTTTTACAGGGGCGGAAAATAACGGCTCCAAAAGCTGTGATATTTCTTTATGGAATGACGGCTCTTATTATATCTGGTGCAATGCAACAGATGGCTATGGTTTCTCTGCCGGTTATTCCACCGGGCAGCTGACTGTGGACAGGACAGCCCCGGCGATTTCTGGACAGGTAAAAGACAAAACACCACACGAAGATGAGAATGTAGTATTGAATGCAACTATAATTGATACTGGAAGCGGACCTGGCACAGTCTTCCTGGAATGGAACAGAACGACAAATTATACTGTTTCTACATCCGTTGGCAATGTTTATTATTTCACCATCTCTCCCGGGAACTATACAGCACATGATTTAGTTTATTGGGTATATTATGCAAATGACACTTCAGGCAATCGCGGAGTTGGAACAGAACAGTCGTTCACAGTAGCCAATCAGGTTCCAACTCTGGCTTCAACAAATGTCAATGACTCTTATGCCAAGCATGGAGACTCAGTCAAAATCAGCACGATCGGTGCTTCTGATAATGATGCAGAAGACACTTACAGGCTGATGTGCGGCTCTGCAGAGGACACCTATGATTACTGCAATAGCACTTACGGTACCGGGGAAAGAGAATGCATTTTTGTTAATACCCGGCCGGATAACTCTGTCAATTTAGTTCACTGCAAGCTTTACGACCGCTATGGATATTCAGCGGACAGGACGACAACTATCGGGTGCGCCCCAAACTGGGTTCTGAATGATATCTGGAGCGCCTGCATAAACACTATCCAGTACAAAGATTATTATGATGCCAATAAGTGCGGAGACACTCCGGCAAAACCCCAGATTGTGAAAAGGTATTGCGGTGCCCGGGTTGGAGGGTATCGTGATTTGCCTGATGCGGCGACAATAGGTGATGTGTTTAATGTCACATTGACTATCGATGTGAACGAGTCCAATAAGCCAAATCTATATATTCTTTATGAGACTGTCCCGGCAGGATTTGAGATTCTCGATGCCGGGGGCATGTCGCTGTCCGGGAGGACTCTCAAGTTGACAGTATTAAAGTCCGCCTATCACGGGTTAACTGTCGAGGACAGGACTGTGAATTATACTCTTCGATATGTGAGCAGTTATGAAGGCGCGTTTGAAGGTGTCATAAGATATGATTCAGAGAATCATGAGGTGCTTGGGGACTATACCATATCCGGCGAAGGGGATACAATTCCTCCTGATGTGGCTATATTGTCGCCAATAAATGCAACTTATGATGTGAAGACTATATTTCTGATGGCTACTGCTGATGAGACTGCAAGTGAGATGAATGAGTCAATTGATGGCGGAGTTTCCACTTTTGTGTGCGCTGATTGCAGCTATATCGCGCATAATATCACGTTTTTGAGCGGAGTGCATAATATTACTGTCTATGCGACAGATTATGCAGGCAATACAGGAAATGCGACTGTACATTTTGCAGTTGATCATTGTGAGCCAATCTGGGTTTTGAATGATACCTGGAGCGTGTGTGTCGATGGTTTCCAGTACAGGAGCTATTATGATTTTATCAATTGCAACAATTCAGGGGAAAGGCCGCCGGATGTGGTCCGGACATGCGGGCTTGCGCCGCCTCCGATAGAGGCGTCGAGAGTGCTTCCAAAGAGCGCAGGCCTTGGCGGGGAGTTCGATGTTGTGCTGAATATAGGCGTGGATGAGTCAAGGAAGCCTGCGGTCTATATGCTCTATGAGACAATACCTGCCGGGTTTAGTGTCGTTGATTCAGGGGGCATGTCTTATAATGCAGCTACACGGACATTTAAGCTGGTGGTCTTTGATTCTGCTTATCACCATACGCGCGTTGAAGACAGGGTTGTGACATACCGGCTCAGGGCGGATGCTTATCCTTCAGGGGCGTTTGACGGGTATCTGAGGTATAATCTTGAGAATCATGATATCATGGGCGATGCCTGGCTTGTTGTTGAATAGCGGCGTACGTATATGGCGGAATCCAAAGAAAGTTTAGCCGGCTTGAGCGCTATCGAAAATTTCGAGGGGTCCAATTAGTGCCTTTACCATACATCAGGCTTTTATACTTCTTACACACAGATTATACCTATGGTATCAAAATCTGTTACTTTCAGCGGGAAAAGAAAAGGTTTATCCGAAAGAGAGAGCTATCTTTTATCCTACCTTTCCGAAAAAAGAAAAAGCATATTCTCACTTCACGACGTAATGACGGTTCTTAAATGCCGCTATGAAAACGCAAAAGTCATTGCCGGCCGCCTGAAGAAAAAGAAATGGATTATCAGCGTAGCAAAAGGGAAATATCTCATAGCACCTTTGGCAGCAGGGGTTAAAGGCGAATACACAGAGCATGAGTTCGTCCTTGCGTCAGTGATAGCAGAGCCGTGCTATATCGCGTACTGGACTGCCCTAAACCATTACGGGTTCACTGAACAGGTTCCAGGTACGGTTTTTGTTGCGACAAGAAAAAAGGCAAAGGGCAGAGAAATTTTCGGGACAAAGTACAAATTCGTATCCCTTTTAGCGCATAAGTTTTTCGGATTCAGCGAGATTCCTGTCTCAAGCTACAGGATAAAGATTTCCGACAAGGAGAAAACAATTATCGACTGCCTGGACAAGCCAGGATACTGCGGCGGCATAGAGGAGATAGTAAAAGCGGTGCATTATGCAAAAAATGAGATTGACTTTGACAAAATGGCAAAATACGCCCTGAAAATGAAAAACAATGCTGTGATAAAAAGGCTGGGGTTTATTCTTGACTTTCTCGGTTTGGAACCAAAAGCAAAAAGTCTTGAAAATAAAGTCTCTGCCAGCTACGCGGTTTTGGACCCAACTAAAGAGAAAAAAGGCAGGATGAATTCAAAGTGGAAACTGCGGATAAATGTGAGTGAAAGCGACTTAATGACTTGGTAGTATGCTGACAGAAGAGGAAATAAGAAGGATTGCAAGAGTGCGTGGCCTGAATGTCGGCCTTGCAGAAAAGGACTATGCGATAGACTGGCTTCTGAAAGGAATAAATGAGTCCAAAATCGGGAAGATCCTGCTGTTCAAGGGCGGGACAGCCATCAAAAAGGTTTATTTTCAGGAAACATGGAGATTCCAAAACAAATCGTTTCTCGAATTCCTTAATCTAAAAAGAAAGACATCGATAAGTTCAAGGTAACAAAGCGTTTGAAGATATCAACGCCGTCAGGTCACCGAAACAATGGTGGATAATGATAGCAGTCCCGTCACAGAATAAATCTTATTCCTCATCATCCGCGTTTTGCGTCATTTTTTGCGTCATTTTTGCATCATTTTTGCATCATTATGGCGCAAAAGCAGAATATACTTTATATCCCTTTTCCCACGCCCGACAATCCTGAAGACGCCTTTTTCCACAAGCACTGTTAAGTCCCGCGTCGCAGTTATCCTTGACGCGCCGGTAAGACCCATGTATTCTTTATTCGTTATGGCGCCTTTTTTTCCGACATAATCCACTGCCTTAATCTGCCGATCGTTCAGCCCCAACTTTTCCATATTTTCCGTGCTTAGCGGCAGCCTGAAGACCACGACAAACGCGCCGGTAATAATTTTGAATTCCGGCTCAAGTATACCCCATTCCCTGCATTGCCTTATCATATCTAACGTGCCGCCTCCCACATCCTCTACGTACTTCACCCAGAATAACTGCTTGAATAGTAACGGATTGCGGGGAACTGAACGGTGCTCTTTTTTCAAATCTTCGATAGTTATGTCGCTTGGCAAAACGCCGGGATTCCATAGCTCTATTGAGCTGTCAAATACTCTTACCTGAACCTTTGACGGCGATTCGTAATCCCGATGGACAACTGCATTTATTATTGCTTCCCTTATGGCATCTGGCGGGTACTCGTATTTTTCCTCTCTTTGAACTTGTCCAGGAACAAGCCATATCGCTTTTCTTATATTCCGCAGGACAAAATCCTCTGCCTTGTCTATCATGTCAAAAACATTGCCATCAAGAGTCTGAAAATCTATGTATGGCTTTACCGGCTCGTTGCCTGAAAACCGTATGCACTTCACTTCGGATTGAAGGTATTTCGGCTCTTTGGAAAACAGCAACATGCACGCATTTGTCGGTTTTCCGTTTTTGAGAAGATTAAGAGTTTTAAGGGCATCTCCAAGCGGTGTATCTTCCGGTATCTTTAGCCCCCTTTGCTTTCTTGCTTCCCTCAAAAACCATCGCACTTTACTTTTGTCTATGTCATTCAAGCCTGTCCCTTCACATATCTTCTCATCCCAGTAGACCCTCTCACCGGATTCTTTTGCCATTTTCCTTATTTCTGAGGCGGACAATTGGTGCTTTGATTTTCCCACGCGGATATAGGCACGACCCTTGAAAAATACTGGTTTTTCTCTGCTTTCATTATAGTTAAGGTCGTTACTTTCAAGACCAAACGTCAACAAAAACCAACAGACCTTAATCTATATGGAAACGCCATTAGTCCAAAAAGTTATGGCGTTTACTATAACTTCAATGGAAATTACTGTTTTGCCGTCGATATCTGCAACGGAAACTTTTGGAAAAACGTGATTGTCTGTATGTGTTTTTATGTAATTGGCCAAGTCTTCGAGGGTCTTTTTTCCGGTCTGTACGCCGATAATTTCTCTGTTATCAGTTACGCCTACAAGAGTTGTACCACCATTTGAGTTGGAGAGCGCAGAAATTTCTTCGCCGATTTCATCTATCAGGCCGAGAGATTCCTTGAATTCTACGGTATGCGTTTCTCCTTTTTCAATTAGTTTTTGCAGTTCATCTCTATCCATGCTTGTCACCTGTATAAAGTTTGTCTCTCATATATTTATAACCCTCTGAAATTATAATTACTACGACCTACTACGACCGCCCCACCCCTAACTTTTGTCTGCTTTAAGCAGAATATTACCGAACTAAGAAAAAACTACGGCAACAACAAATTTTCGGCGGATTTTTAAACTCTGCGGGATTTTTTGCTTCGCAAAAACCGCCTGCGGCTATCCCCTGGTCTCCGCTACGCTATGACGCACATAACAAGGCATTTGTATTATTAGTACGTTGTACCTTCATAATAGTGCTGTACGACTGGTTGGTGG
>JAZDIE010000329.1:0-2275 GCA_043805295.1 Pseudomonadota bacterium | reverse complement strand
TCCACCGTCAATAGCAATTTAATGGGTATTCCTGCTGGTTCGTCTTTGATAACCTGAAAAATCTCTAAACCGAATATATCGCTAACGGAATCACAATGCATTAATACCCCACCAAAATATAGTCCGTCCCGTTGCCCCTTTGTCCCAAGGTGATAAAAGTCAGGGTCAACCGTGTCTTTCCAAATATAGATTTCATTCATGTTACCTCTCCTTTTTAAGCGACCGGCCCCAATTTGAATATACTGGAGGGCTGAGGCCGGTCTGGTTGGGACTTTATTCATTTCTTAACTTTTTATATTCTTCGTATCCCCATCTGATATTTTTTTCACTCTGCATTTTCAGGGGATTATCCGTTGCGCCTTTCATCATTTCTTTGAATTTCTCTGCTGCCTGTTCGTGATAGGTTGCCTCAAACCAGTCGGCCATTTCGTGCTTCATGGTGTCGAGGTCGGGGAGGATAGGTTCTTGTTTTTTCACTCCGCCCTTTGCCCACTCAGCAAGACTTTTGCCTAATGCCTCATCGATCTGCACAGGTTTTATCATGCTGTCAAACGGTTCTCGTAGCTCTGATCCTGTCGCTGACATATCCGGTATGCCTTTACTATTTGGTGGCAGTATCAAGGTTACGGCGGTCTCAAAATGTATCCGGTCTGAGCCTATCGGTCTCCATCCAAGGTCAAGTGGCGGTTGCCCCCTGACTATCTTGATTTTCTCCTTCGCCCGGAAACACAGGATGATATGACAGCCAACTTGCAGCATGGTATTTATCATACCCGCTTCGTCTGCTTTTGGTTTTACCCATGCCGCCCAGGTCATACGCTCCCGTTTTGCATAATCCGGTCCTGCCATTTTGTCAAGCTCCTTCTCGTGTTGGTCAAGCATCCCACCAGAGCCTTCGTGGGCATGGCTCACGCTATCAATGATTAAAACGGCTGGCTTTATTGCCGCTGCGTCTTTTATCGCCTCTTCATAGCGTTTCATACTGAAAGGTTCTGTGAGGTCACAAGCCAAATATTTAAAAGTATCAGCGTATTGGTGTCCTCTTGGTCCCTCTGTGTTTATCATGGCTATGTCGCCGCCATCCGCCATGCCCATCGCCAAACGTAAAGCAGAGTAAGTCTTGCCAGATTTAGACGGTCCCGCAAGCCCCAATATCATTGGCGTGTTTATTCTGATTGCTGGCCGGAATGTAAAGTTGCTCATATCTCATCCTCCTCGTTTCCGATAAATGTTGCGTTATTTATCCACATGGCAGCCCACGCAGGCATATCCAGATACATCACCCTGCTTGGATAGCCCGGCCATGCCCCCGTTGCCATACACTGATTCCATAATGCAATGCCCTGATTCACCTTTTTGCGCCCCATATCCTGAAATTCAGGAGATAGGGCAATAAACGAACATAGATAAGGCGGTTCGATTTCCTGCACCATAAAAATAAATTTAGAGGTTATTCCCTCGACAGCCTTCACGCCCCTGCAATAAAGAGCCTCTTGAATATCGTAGCCCATTGAGATAACCTTTCTGACAAATTCGTTGGGGTTTGCTGAAGTCGTAGTTTTGTAATCCAAGATTATCTGTCTGTCGGTGCTTATCCAATCTGGCCTGACTTTCAGCCACGCGCCTCCCTCTTGCCAGAAGTAGCTCAGTTCGCTATCCCCTTCTTCCTGGAGGTTCGCTATTTGCAATTCCGACATGGTAAGCGCTATTCTTGCCACCGACACCATTGAATTGACTGAGGCGTATTGTGGAGGCAATAAAGGCACTTTACCTTTCAACCTCGCTTCGGCTCTTGCCTCTTTGGCAACTTTTGTTCTCCAATCCGGGGCGTCAATCACTTCTATAATGTCATTGCCTTCGAGAAGAAGAGGATGGGAAGCGCTCCCAATGTCAAACTTGGTTTCTTCCTCTTCCGGTTCAAAATCAGGGTTCAGTCGTGGATGGTCATGATGTGCGTGGGCAGGGGATTTGAATAGTAAATTTTTAATCACGTCTCTTGACAAAGAAGGTTTTGCGCAAGGGTCTTGATGATACGCTTCATTTGATATTTTGTAACTTCCAGGCAATTTAATCATCCTCGCCCTCCCTATGCTGTCGTCACAGCCTGGCTGTTTTGTTCTTCCTTTTCCCATTTTCTTGCTACGTTTAAGGCGTTATAGATAGCTTTTTCAAGGTCAGCGTCCTTGATATGCAAGGAAAAGAGACATGTTCCCGCCTTGTAGCTCGAAACATCCCAATGGTTGTAATAATAGGTCATGCCTAAAGATTTTTGGCA
>JAZDIE010000328.1:0-6825 GCA_043805295.1 Pseudomonadota bacterium | reverse complement strand
GCTTCATGGCCTCAATACCTTTTTGTACAGTAGCGTGACCTGTAAGAAGGATAACCTGCAACTCCGGCCTCTTTTTTTTGAGCGCCCGTAGCGCCTCAAGCCCATTCATGTCAGGCATCATAAGATCCAAAACTACTGCGTCATAAAACTCAACTTCTGCCTTCTGAATAGCCTCCTTTGCGCTAGTGCTGGTAGAAACATCCATTCCGCGAGACCGCATACGGATTGCCAGTGCGTCTATGAAGTCAGTTTCGTCATCTATGAGCAGAACTTTTTCATTCATGCTTAATAAATTGCCTTCTCAAATGCTCGAAGTTTTGTGTGATCGCATATTTTTTTATTCCTAAAAGCCTTCTGCCTTCAGTCTATCCACCTGAATAATTACCTTGTTTTTTCCTTTAGGGAAACAACAATCTCTCCAGACTCTTTATTTACTGAAAGTTCTGCATCGAGAAAATCAAGAATCGCCTGTTCATGTTCACAGGGGAAGGGATAACCAGCCGAATTATCCAACCTTTTTAACTGGACAAACCGAAGATCTATCCCTGTTTCCGCTTTATCTACCACCAGGCGAACTTTTTTATCTTCTCCGGCAGTCGCTATGACAAAATCCATACAAAGCCAGATAAGGTTTTGTAAATAAAAAAGGTTTGTTTCTATTATTGCTGAACCTGCAATAGGCGCCACTTCCAGTGTTACCCCTTTTATAAAAAACAACCTTTGACATAGCACAGACATAAAAGAGATAATATCTTTCAGGTCAATAGACTGTTGAGATTGATCCGCGCTATGAGCAAAACGATTCATGGTCTTAACAATGCTGTCGCCGCGCGCTACCTGTTTTATGATTTTCTCAGCGCTGATCCTGACCCTTGCCGGATCAATAGCACTTCCCTCTTCTTGGGACATAGCGCTTAAATCATGCAAAAGTCCGGCATGCTCATTGATCGTAGCCAAAACATTCTTTATCTCATGGGAAAGGGAAGCGATCATTTTTCCGTAAAACTTAATACCTGCATCCGTGAGGCTCTCCTGCTGCTTATGCTCTTCCATACATTCTCCATTTCTCGAAAGCCATTTTAAGCGTTTCACCTAGCAGTGAGATGTCAACTGGCTTGTTAAAGCAGGCAAAAGCCCCCAACTTCATACACTCTTTTTTTTCAGCCTCAGCCCCATGAGCGGAAAGGACTATGACCTCAACCATCGGATAGGATTTTTTGACCATTCGGAGCACTTCAAGTCCATCTATGCCTGGCATTTGCAAATCTAAAACCATAGTTTTTAAAGGTTTCTTGCTAAGCAATTCAAGGGCGGAACGTCCGTCATAAGTGACTATCGCCTCCATTTTTCGCATAACAAGACGTTCAGCCAAGGCTTCAATAAACTCCTTCTCATCATCTACAAGAAGGACCATTACTTGACTATCCCCTGCAAAACCTACAGCTTCACCGCCGCCCATTAACAACCTTTTACCCTGTTCAGTGTCTGAACTATAGTGCCGGTCAAACGACTTCATGCTGAAGTCATTTGATTAACTAGCTGAAAACAATAAATATTGTAGCGCAAAATAGTATCAAGTCATGTGACCGGCACTATAAAACTTTCAGTTTGGCTCAATCTTTACGTCAGGCTCAGATTTTAATCCTCAAAATACTCAATCAAACACCAAGTAGTCATTGCCCGACTTGATCGGGCAAACCAGGTATTAATCCATTATTCTGGATCGTCCGATCAAGTCGGACCATGACTAATCTTTTTGTACCTTGAACCAAATTGAAAGTTTTCGTCCAGACACTAGTCGCAGGCCTAAAGCCCCAAAATACAAAATTCTGCTTCTATTCTAGTAGAATTTCTCGTTACCATGCTATATGTAAAAGGGTCAAGCGAATTATCTTATGCAATGGATTTAGGCAAGAGGCTTATCATTGGCCATAAAATGGTATACGTGAACCATCCATACAGTTGCAATGATTGGAATAAAAAGATTGAGCACTGGGATCAGTGTTGTCAACGTAATTAAAAGTCCGCTTAAATAAACCGTTTTACTATTTTTTCTGCCAAGCTTTTTGGCTTGTGGTTTTCCCATGTGATGGCCAGCCACGCATTCAAAGACTTCACGACCAACAAGGTAACTGTTGAGTGCAATAGACACAAAAAATCCAATTCCAAACAAATATAAAGGGAGTATCAGCAAATTAAGAAAGATCGCCCACATTGTAAATTTAATGTCATGGCCTATATCAGGCCAAACATTAGGTTCTTTTTTGCGTACAGAGCAGGGGTAATATATAAGCTCTACCCGAGTGATTACTTTTCCCTGGAAAAATCCGGAAATCAATACAATCAAAGCTGGCAACATAAACCAACCGCCTATACCGGTTACTATACCAATAATCCAGCTTACGATAGTATCAAGCCAGCCTTTTTCAATATTGATCAAATGTGATGTGACAAACGTGACTGTGGCAACTATGAACAACACGACTATTATTGCCAGAAATGCGCAGATCATCATTAGGCCAAACAGATTGGCTTTCGCAATGGAGACGATAGTTTTTTTAAGAGGAAACATTAAGCATCATTGTTCCGAATCGATCGGAATTCCTTGTGCGGCGTACAGGAAGTACGCTGCGCTCCTCACCTGCAAAGCGCCAAGCGCTATGTCTTATAACGTTCTGTATAGCCATATGGTTTGGATTCAGGCGCTACTTACTTGTTCTTTCCACATATTCTCCAGTGCGGGTATCAATCTTGATCTTGTCTCCTTCGTTGATAAAGATGGGGACATGGAGGGTGTAGCCAGTTTCAACAGTGGCAGGCTTGGTCACTCCTGTGGCCGTATCCCCCCGAACGCCAGGCTCTGACTTGGTAACCGAAAGTTCAACGAAATAGGGGAGTTCAATGCCTATAGGATCATTATTAAATAGAAGCACCTTAACATTGATATTTTCCAGTAGAAAGTTTTTGCTGTCACCTACCTGTTCTGAGGAGAGATGAACTTGTTCATAGGTCTGATTGTCCATCATGCAGAACATCTCTCCATCCCTGTAAAGAAACTGCATATCCTTTTCCTCAAGGTTTGGCCTCCCTACCTTTTCTCCAGAACGAAACGTCTGATCCAGCACCCGTCCGCTGATCATATTTTTCAGCTTTGTCCTGACAAATGCGCCGCCTTTGCCTGGTTTGACATGAAGAAACTCAACGATAATAAACGGCTTTCCATCTATCTCTACCTTTAACCCTTTTCTGAAATCTGATGTGCTATACATTATTTCTCTTTTCCTTTCTCAATTTTAACTAATTCCCTCAACGCCTTAAGCGCAAGGATATATCCCAGCTTTCCAAAACCCGCAATCTGCCCTAAGGCTACTCCAGCGGTTATTGATTTATGTCTGAACGGCTCACGTTTATATATATTAGACAGATGTACCTCAATTACCGGCACATCAATCATGGACAGCGCATCCCGTATGGCAATACTTGTATGGGTAAAGGCTGCTGGATTGATTATTATCCCACAACAGTTACCGATTGCTTCGTGTATTCTCTCAACTATAGCGCCTTCATGATTTGATTGAAACGTCTCTACTATAAATTCTAACTTTTTACCCACGGAAACAAGCTCTGAGTTTATCTGGTCTAGTGTCTCAGTGCCATAGATATGCGGTTCTCGTTTTCCAAGGAAAGAAAGGTTAGGGCCATGAATAACAATCACTCTGTTTTCCACTGCGCTTCTCCTAAATTTATCAGTGTGATATTGTGAATCTGGTTTTGTAGAACAGGCTTCCTTTTTTGCACGAATCACTGCAAGCCATTTCCCCAAGACAATTTGAGCTTTCAAACTGACCAGAGACGATAGACCACTGACCATAGGCTGCGGTCTATCGTCTCTGGTCAGTGGTTCATCACCGGATGCTTGCTGATCTAATTGCAACAGTTTATGTCTAAGCTCAACGTTATTAGGGTACAATTCACACAGCTTGCGATATATGGCTATCCCTTGCTGCAAATGACCTTGTTTAATATAAAGCAAGGCTAGGGTTTCGGTAGGAATCTCTTCAGGAGTTATATTGACATCTTTAATCATTTTATATTATAATTTCAATGGGTTATATTTTTGTCAGCATAGCAGGTTTTCGCGTCAAGTCAAGGCGGATAATCAATAAGTATGTTCAAGAAACCATTTACAACTACCGAAACAAAAGAAAAGAGAGTATATAGAAGTTTTGTAACTATTCAGGTGAATATGAGGTAATATGTCTGAAAAAACTCTTGGCATAGACATTGGCATAGACGCCGTTAAAGTAGTCCATGTAACTGGTGGGCCAAAGGCCCCTGTTATTACGGCGTTTTCCACTATTCCTCTTAATGATGCCAGTTCTCTAAACGACTCCCTCAATAAGATTGCAGCGGACGCCAGATTTGCAAGCGATCTGACTATCTGTTCGATTGATTGCGAATCTTTATTTTTCCGGAGCATTGAAATCCCATTACACGATGATAAAAAAATAAGAAAGATCGTTCCTTTTGAGATGGAGTTATTGTTGCCGGTCCCGGCAGAAGACCTCCATATGGATTTTATCCGGTATCCTAAATCTGCCGGAGCCAACAATAAGATTTTTGTTGCCGCAATTGAAAAGTCCAGGATACGTCATTACCTTGAAGCGCTTGAACAATCCAAACTGAATCCTGCCATTATAGATGTTAAAGGCATCCCTTTAGCGTTAAATCTTATTGAAAAAAAGGGGATTGCCAACGGCGTTCTTATTGACATCTCATGGCGCCATTCCACTCTTGTTCTATGGAGGGATAATTTTATTAAACTAGTTCGACTTTTTCCGTTTGGAGAAAACTACTCGGAGAGTGCGGATAAAAGTAATCCCCTACAGCCAGCGTGGAACAGCGACCGGATATTGAGAATAAATTGTTCCCGGATTTTGCGCACAATTCACGCTTTTTCTACACACCAAGAGGAACAATTTCAAATAGAAATGGTTTATGTTAACGGAGGGAAAAAATTCGGCCCGCAGCGCGTGGAAATTGTTTCGCAGTGTTTTGGAAGTTCTGCTGTTGCCTGTGATTTGCAAGAGGGGATAGAAGTCCAATCTGAAGATGAAGAATATGAGCAATGGGACGCTAGCGTGATGAATAATGCCCTTGCTTTGGCATTGAGACCGCACAAAAAATGGGCTGGGTTCAACTTCAGGCAAGGGGAATTTGCGCCAAAGGGAGGCGCTCTTCAACATAGACACGAAATATTACAAGTTGCCATAGCGTTTGCTGTTATTTTGTTTTGCATGATAGTCAACCTTGGAATACGGTATTATCTGATGGACATGGAACATAAGCAGCTTGAGAAGGCCATTGTCGGAATGCTTAAAGAAGCGGTTCCTGATGTAAAGAAAATTGTTAACCCTGTGCAGCAGCTCAAAACGCGGCTTGAAGAAGAAAAGGCCGCAAAGGGCGGGCTGACAAACGTTATCAAAGGGGTTACTGTCTTAGACCTGATTCAGGATATAAGCCGGCTATTACCTGCGTCGGTTGATATACAGATTGATGTTATGTTGGTTGACCCTAAAACGATACAGCTTACAGGGAATACCAACGACTTTGACGCGGTAGATGCAATAAAAGGCGCTTTGCAAAAGTCCGATTATTTTCAACCTGGTGATACAGTCCCTTCAAAGCGCGATAATTCAGGCGAGAGGGTTGAGTTTAAACTCGCTCTTACCCGTTCATAGGTAGTGGTAGGTTTTTTTATGCGATTAGCACGTAGAGAAAAATATGTTTTAGCAGGAATTGCGCTCATTGTTTTTACATTGGCCTTGTTCGAGTTGGTCATAACCCCATTTACAGTAAAATGGTCAAGGCTTGAAGCCGGGATATTAAAAGCAAAAAACGATATAAAGGCTGTTGTTCCGCTTCGCAAGGAATATGACCAGGTAAGGGAGAGCACGCGATATATCACGGAAGCGCTGGCTAAAAGACCGGCGGGTTTTAGCCTTTTTGCGCATCTTGAAAAGATAGCATCAGAGACTGACACTAAAGGGAATATCCAATCCATGAAGCCTTCTTCCTCTGCAACCAGTGGCCCTTATGTTGAATCTACTGTGGAGATAGAGTTGTCAGGGATAACGCTTGACCAGCTTAAAAACTATCTTTACATAGTAGAAGACAGGGATAAGTGTATTTGGATCAAAAGTGCAGTCATAAAAATAAAGACGCAAAAACAAGCTCCAAGGTATCTTGATGTAGTGCTTCAAGTTATGACTATATCAGAAGAAGCGGGAGGTGAACCGACAGAACCATCAGAGGGAGAAAAAGTGTCTGACCCTAGTGAAGGGTGATAGAGAAGTTATCATGAGCCAAGCCATACAGATGTTCAGATCATGGATTTTATATCTATGTTATACCATTATCTTATCATGTGTCCTGTTTTATATCCTTTTTCCGTCTGATCTGGCCACAAGATATGTGGAGCAAACTCTTACTGAACGGCTGGGTGGCGCCACTCTTTCTATCAGCAGGGTTAAATTGGCGTTTCCGCTAGGGATTAGATTGTTGGACGCCATTTTTTTTTTCAATGACCCAAAAAACATAAAAGCGTTTCAGGCAGAAAAAATAGATATCTTTCCAAGACTATTACCGTGCCTTTCAGGGAGACCGGAATTTGTGTTGTCTGCGCGTGCATATCATGGGACTATGGATGGAAGCCTAAGGCTTTCAGGACAAAAGCTTGCGGCGTTCACCGCTGACATTAAAGACCTAATGCTCAATGATATGGAATTTGTCCAGGAGGTATCAGGAAAGCGCTTTACAGGAAAG
>JAZDIE010000327.1:0-6761 GCA_043805295.1 Pseudomonadota bacterium | reverse complement strand
CAAGCAGATTATTCAAAGCCCATCCATTGGATCTGAAAAAAAAGGCGATTTGAGGAGTATTTTTGTTCATAAGTTCAATCTTCAAAATCAAAAGTATCTTCTTGCTTACCGTGTTATCAAGGATGAAAGCCTTGAGCTTATAATGTTGGGACCTCATGAAAATTATTATAGAGACTTGAAAACTTATCTAAAAAACAGATAAAAAATGGCTATCGGGATAGGACTCCCCATCGCTGAGAAGCCCTCCCACATCACCACTCATATGGATCACATAAGCGGCGATTCGGCTGGTGAAGCAGAATAGGTCGCATACACGCCTGCAATTGTTACTCTACCTGGCTTTCAAAAAACATGACGTTATAGACATTTCAGCCACTGCTGCAATATGTCCATAAGTACACAATTCCTACTTGCCGCTACCATTTACCATTTGGCAGGTGGCACCGTTCGGGCCTTTGGCGGGGTGAGACCATCCGTGGTTGTTCACAGCTCATTTTCAATCCCTACTTCACGTATCCTAAATGGCAACACGGACCATCCATTGGAAACCTTGGCAGTATCGCGGAACTTCGCGTACCTGCTGGATACGTATTTGCAGGGGGCAATGACACACGCATCATCATGGGGGCGATGCCATTTGTAAAAAACCATCTTAATTGAGTTTAAACAAGACAGGGATCCTCACAATCATATCTGTTTTTTTACCGTTTTCCACGCCAGGCTCAAAAAGCCAGCCTTTGACTGATGTTATTGCCGCCTCGTCCAAAACAGCATACCCGCTGGACTTATAAACCCGCAAATTATTTGTCTGGCCACTACAGCCAACAAACGCCTCAACCATTACTGCCCCTTCATACCCTTTCCTTCTGGCTAACAGAGGATATAAAGGAGGGGCATTGACCAGGCAACGCGGAGGGGCATAAGCATTCCCGCCTATTCCAGGTTGTGAACCAGCTCGCCTATTGGTAGATGCAGATGCCTTGCCGCCGACAGGGGCGGCAGAAGCAGCAGCATCTCTTGACTCGCCTGCCTGTGCGGTGCGCACAGGCAAAGCACTATTTTTTTTGGGCTTTGAAATCTTTTTATGTGGCAAAGACGCAGCAGGCCGCTGAACCTGGCTGACAGTAGGCGCGCCTGAGGATGGCATGGCGCTACAAACCTGCTGCTGAGGATGCTGTTGCAATGTAGCGACCAAATCTATTGTTATAATACGGTCGCCAGCATTAGCCAACCCCGATGTTTTCCACCTGGAATATGCTATAACCCCTAATAGAATGCCATGAAGCAAAATGGAAAGAGCTATGGCCGCCACATATCGCTTCTTGTAAAATCCTTTTTCTTCATCAATAGCTATAGGTAATTCCAGCGAACAAGTTTCTTCCTGGTGAAGGATAATAGGCGGGTTCATACACCCATGTGTCATTGTTAAATCCTTCAACTGCATATTCGTCATATTCTTCATCTAATACATTGTTGACGCCAAGAAAAAAATCATACCCATTATAGGCATAAGATCCTTTCATGTCCATAACCATAAAACCTGCGTGTTTTCTCTCTCTGCCCTGTATCTGATTGTCCCAGTCCGAGATAAAATATGAATTACTCGCCCCTCTAAATGACGTAGAACCTGAAAATTGTCCCAGATCAAAAAGTAAGGCAAGGTCATATGTGTGTTTAGGAACCCCTGGAAAAGAGTTGCCTCCATACAAGCCTGTCTCAATCCCAGCAGCTGTCAGGGTATGCGTACCTTTTATACTGAGCCAATCGAGCAAGCCAGCCTTAAACCCGCTTTCTATACCGTCCCTCCTGATTCTGCCGTCATAGTTCAGGTTTTGGAATAAAGTAGTATCATAATATATCTCGCCTTTTGTATCCATCTGAAACAGGCAAAGGTTAACTTCCAACTTGGGGGCAACCTGCCAATTGACCCCCAACTGGTGATGGTCAGACTTCTGTGGTATCAATTCTTCATTGACCTCGCCTGTCATCAGACTCATAAACTCATCTGACTTTGGGAACCTGAACCCTCTGCTGTAGTTGTAATATAAATTAGACTTTTCCCCAAAAAGATAAGAAATCCCGGCCTCAGAAGCGGTCTCATCAAACGCATGTGTTGTTGTCTGCTCTGTGCTATTGCTGTTGTTAAAATGTGAGGTAAAGGTAGACTTCTCATATCTGCATCCGCCCTTTAGAACAACCTTTTCAGCAACAGTCAGCGCATCCTGGATATAATATGCATACTGATCCCTATCAACATCCTGGGAATACCAGGCGTCAAGTGCTCCGGTTTCGTATATCCAATTGTTGGATCTGGCGGTCAATCCATATAAATACCTGTCGTATCCGAAAGTCAGTCTGTTAGCTAGTGAATCGCTATATTCCGTATCAATAATAGCCTGTGGCAATATACCAAACTTATCTTTTTCATTATCAAGTTTATTGGTTATCTCAGTAACAACCGGCCATGTGTTTACCCAGTAGTTAACCGACTTTGGTTCCTTATGCTCGGTAGTAATATTAGCCAATAAGGTAAGCGCATCAGAAGGATAAAATTTAGGGGTAAGCCTTGCATAGCAGCTCTCTGTTTCAGCATAGGGGATTGAATTATCCGTATTATCGTCAACCTCAACGTCTCTCCTGGAATACTTATGCGATATCAGGTCGCTTTCCATTAAAGCGCTGGGCTGGCCGTATCTGTCTTGCTTTACACCACCGCTTAATTCAAGAGACCAGTCTTCAAAATCATACCCTACTGTAGCTCCAGCGCTCTTATACCTCAGATAGCTATTGGTTCTGTATCCGTCAGTATAGGAATATGTGCCGTCAATCGAATAAAACAAGCCATTGTTTTCTCCTGCCATTTCAGTCTCAACCGAGTGCGCCTGATAGCTTCCGCACCTTACAGTAGTCGATCCTTTTTTATCCTGATCCCCCTTCCGTGTAATGATATTTATAGCGCCGCCAACTGAGTTGTCGCCATATAACACGCTCCCTGAACCTCGTATTATTTCAATGCGCTCCACGCGGCTAAGAGGTATTTCAGTCCAGTCATATCCAGCCATATCAACGTCATCTAATCTTCTTCCGTCAACCATTAACACTGTATTCATGCTGGCCGACTCCATGTTAATCCCTCTCATCCCCACAGATGAATTCCTGGAGTTTCCAAACCAATCACGCAATTCCAACCCAAGCTCGCTTTTCAGTAAATCAGGCAGATTATCGGCATCAGCCTTTTTAATTTCATCTCGCGAAATAACCGAAACCCCCGCAGTAACGCGCTCCGCTTTTTCAGGATAACGTGTCGCTGTTACAATTGTTTTTTCAAGGGTTGTAACCTCGCTGGGTTGAGCAGCAAATGAGGTAATTGATCCTGCCATCACAACAAGTAATCCAATCAAACAAATAACCTGTCTCATAATTTTTTCCTCCCTCTGATTTGAATAGTTCCTCCCCTTCCCCACCAAAAAAAAATCCCCAGACCGAATAAATCGATCCGGGGATATCCCTTTTTTATCCTCGAAATCAGGGCAAGTCTTTTAGGCCACGATGACTTTACCGCTTATTCAGGCAGGTCTTCTGGCTCTCGGATCACCCTTTTGGCTTTTCGTCTTCCCAGCCTTTTAGGCCAGTGACATTTTCTTTCGCCTTAAGTCCCCGATTACAGCGGCGGGCCCGCCCCTGATTTTCACAGGGTTCCCTCTTAGGCTCTTAAATGAGCGCCCAAACAATATGATTACTGCTAACAAAAGTTGAAAACAAAGTCAAGACAGTATAATATAAACAAAATCCGCAACCTTGGATTTTGGAACTAACTCCGCATTCCTCGACAATGAACCACATCACCTGCGATTACAGTATGCAACCTGCCTGCCGCATCCCGCACTATCAAAGAGCCATCACTAGTCACGTCCTCAGCCTCTCCGGCAATTGATCCCGCAGATGATATAACGCACACTTCTTCTTTTAGCGTACAGCTCAGGTTGCGCCAGGCGGAAAGAATCGTTTCAAACGGCTCCGCGATAAAAAAGTAATACCATTGATCCAGACTGCGCAGTATCTCGCAAATCAGGTCATCGTTACTTACAATAGACTCTGCAATCATATTCACAGAGGTGGCAACATTCTGAAGTTCAGGCGGAAACATCGAAAGCGACGACCCTGAATTCACACCTATGCCTATAACAACCGGAACGACATGGGGTTCTCCTATAGCTGGTTTTGCATCATTACGCATACCCTGTATATCGCATAGTTCTGTTAGGATGCCGCTGATTTTTTTCGTTCCAACCATTATATCATTAGGCCACTTAATAGAGCATTTAATCCCCAGCCCCTTTAGGGCTAATGCTACAGCCACAGCAGACACCAGTGTAAGTCTGGGCGCCTCTGCCAGCATAATACTCGGCCTTACTATAACGGAAAGATATACGCCGACGCAAGGCGGGGAATTCCAACTCCGGCACATACGCCCCCTCCCTTGTGTCTGAGCGCCTGCCAACACAACGCTTCCTTCAGGCGCGCCTTTAGCTACCAGCCGCTTTGCCTCATCGTTTGTTGAATCAATAGTATCATAGCAAGAAAAAAGTCCTCTTCCGATTAAGCGGGTGTTCAGTCTTTGCCGGACCTGCATATACGAATTCATGGCCGGATGTAAACCTGATAAACATAAAACAACGTCTGTTCCTCTCCGGCCTTTAGATCAAACGCCCAGGTTAAAACATGCTTCTGGTTTACCTTTTTTAGCCCCTTGGCTGTCATAATATCCTTGGCACCTTTAGCAATATCAAGCACTTCTCCTGAAAGTTCTTTGGTTATCTCTACAGGCACGTCTTTATCCAAACGGCTTTGAAGCTTGAGTTCTCCACGCACCTTCACCAGGTCATAGGAAGAGTTATAGAAAGACGCCGCGTTTCTTTTACGTTCCACTTCATACTCTCTCTGATCCGCCAAGATATTCATTGCCCGGTTGATCCGAATCGTAGTTTCTCCACCCGGCGCTGTGTAGTAACACAAATCCTGCCCATTGAATTGACCTCGACTAACAAACTGTGCGGAAGCTGTTGTGAGCGGCATATTGAGCGTGTTCTTCAGGCGGCAGCAATGCCACACCTCTTCTGCTATTCTGCCGTCGGCCCTCTCCTCCTCCCGATGATAACTATCCTCAGCGTTAAGACAATCTTCAATCTTCCAGGTATAGATGTGACGATATGGCATTTTTGCAGTGAACAGCGGCAAATAGGCGGTTTCTCCGCGTCGCAAACTAAAGTCCTTGACCGGATAAAGAAAAAGGTCTTCGGACTCAGTCCCCTGCGCCGCAGTGGAGTATGAAGGCATTGGAATGCCCTCAAAGCTGTCGAACACCGGCGCATTTGACATCACCGCCTGCTGAGACATCATGCGGCTGCGGCTGTTCTGCCTTGTTTCAGTTCGTCCAGAAGTCAAGGAGTTGAGAAAATCAGCCAAAGACTGGTTCATAGCCACAGGACTCAATATCTCCCCGAATTTAATGTTCGGAAAACCGGTCACGAGATCAAGGGTTACATGCTCCAGGTCTGCCGCCTCGTTTACTATCAAAGCCTGTGCCGTGAGTAGTGCATTCTCCGCATCAGAAATGTCAATCTGATAGCCAGGGAACCACGTGGCACCACGCGCGAGATAACTCACCGAAATAACCCCTTTGTGTGCCGGCTGTTCCAACTCCATGCGGAGGTATGGCTGCCTGGCAGAAACAATAACGGATTCAGCAATCTCTTTATGCGCGAAATCCGCGCGCAAAATAGACCCCTCATTCAAAGCCACCAGTCCGCCTTGGGTATCGATGAGCACTGTATTAGCGCTTGTAGGATTGTACCATGTCCGGCCGTATGGATCGATGGTGCGCCGGATACTCATAAGATAGGGACTTGGAGGCTCCGGCATGCTCTCTTGAGTAACTGTTTTACGGATAACCCCCTCAACCACATCCTTCTCTCCAGGGCCAGTCCGCAACACAACGCTAACCCCAGGATTCGCCCGGAGTAGTTGACCCACGTTCTGAGCAGGATGACGCTCCTCAATGTCCTCCAATGCTGTGACCAGACACCGCACCTTAACATCTTCAGGATACCCGACCCAAAAGGTGCCATACGCAGGAACAGGCAATTGACCAATTCTGACGGTGGTCTCCCCTTCTGGAAGTGAACCGCTTGCAACAAAAAAACCCAGTCCATTCTTGAAAAGCGCCACACGCTCAATCCGCACAGATGCTTGTGCTGGACTTTTGGCCTCTGCGCCCTGAACAGTCATCAGTAGCACAAAACAGAAAATCGCCCCGAACATCCACTTGCCCAACCTCGTTTTTTTCATTTATATGCCCCCCTTATTTATGCTTGGAGATAGGGACCCAAATATACCCCCAAAGCTTTCGGATTCTATTATATCTTGCTGGATTCTGTCGGACAACAGAAAAAGAAAAAGCGGACATTTCTATTTACTCTTGACACCCTTTATCCACTTTCCTTGACGGGATTGCAGGCTTTTGGTAGGATCGAATCTATGCAAAACAGACTGCCTGAAACTATTTCACACAAGGTATCATTTTCAGACAGCATGCTCTTCCGTTCCCTCGTAGGAGAACACAACAAAAATCTCAAGGTTATAGAAAGCGCTGTTGGAACAAAAATCAACGTCAGGGGGTCAGATATCGAGATCAGCGGAGACCATGCAGGCGTCGAACTCGGCAAAAAGCTGATAAATGAACTTTATGCCCTGATTTCAGA